>JAFXOB010000050.1 GCA_017529005.1 Elusimicrobiota bacterium | reverse complement strand
TAGATATAAGCAGATATGAAAATACATTTACTTATATAATGTTATTGGAACTTCAAAAAAAATTGGATTATTCAAAAATAACGAAAGAATTGCAAGATTTAGTTTTGTTCTTAAGAGAAAACTTACCTAATGCTGCATATCAAATGTTGGTAGATAATACCGAAAATTTTTCAAAGGTAGATAAATTATATGGATATATAGTAAGAATAAGCAGGCAATTAAATTTAGATTTAGCACTGAATTTCCCGAATTTGGACAATTACTTTGGTTATATAGAATTTAGTCAAAAAATAAATCCATTGGAATTAATTGTAGAAGAAAGAAGCTTAACACAAGAAATAAATACAAGATTTTCTGATACAAAAGCACAAAGAGAAGTTGTATTTTTAATAAATTTTGCAAGATATCTAAAAGATTATGTAACAAGTAAAATAACAAGTGATGATTATGTTTATTATAAAGAAAATATAGATACCTGTAGGCAATTATGGAACAAATATATAGATAACAGGGTTTTAAGTTTGTTGGATGAATATATAGCTGAAGCAGATAAATTCTATAAAATAAATACGGACAGAAATATTTATTTTACAAGAAATATGTTTAAAGAAAGTGATGAGCTAAATGAAATAGAAACAGAAGTGGAAGCAAAAGGTGATGTAAATAAAATAATAGAAAATATGAAAGGTGTAAAAGAAGTGGATGTTGTAATAACCGGAGGTTTCCATTCACAAACTGTAACAGAAATATTAAAGAATCATGGTGTAAGTTATATAGTTATAACGCCGAATGTAACTGAAGGTACAAAATTGGCCGAAGAAACATATTACGAAATAGCTAAAGAACAAAGCAAAATTTCTTTCCAAGCTTTTGCAAATTTAATTACTTCTTTGTTGCCACCATCTAAGCAACAAGAGATTTTTGAATGGATATCAAAAGAATCCAAAAATGTAAAAGGGAAAAAACAAGAAGATATATCAAATTTAACATTAGATGATAGAAAAAAATTATTAAGAGAAATAATATCAGCAAAGTTATCGGAATCTGATGACGAAGGTGAAGTTATTAAAAGTATTTTAGACAAGATAAACGAATATACCAAAGATCCTGTTGTAGAAGATTTTTTAAATGAAATAAATGTAGATAAATTCAAAAAATTATTAGAAGAAGATATAGGAAAGATAGGAACAGTTATTACCGCATTAAATAAATCTAAAGCACAACAAGCTTTGATATTGGTGAATGATGCATTGGAAAGATATATGAGTTTTGCAGCAAAAGGAGAAATGCAACAAATAAATGTTGAAGAAAGAGAATTAATTAGACAGATAAAAAGTTTACCAAAATTATCTGAACCGCATAAGCAATTGTTAATGAGTAGAGGAGGAAAATATAACAGACTTTTAACGGAATTATCTAAATATGACCATGAAAACTTAGAACAATATAATGAAAAAGAATTAAAAAAATACTTGCAATTACTGAAACAATTATGGAATATCTCTGAAATAAAATCTGCAGAGCAAGTAAGAAAAGAGATAGAAAAGTCTTTTGCAAAAGTAGAAATGTTTTTTTCGTTGATAGGTTATTCTGCTCCTCAAGGTGATTATGAAAAAATAACAATGTCGGTTTTGGCTCCTTTAATGGAAAAGATATCAAAAGAACTTGGAAGAGAAAGATTTGGTATATTATCAAGCCCGACGGCAAGTAAAGGTAGTATAGA
The DNA here is from genome assembly GCA_017529005.1 of Elusimicrobiota bacterium. Classification (GTDB taxonomy): domain Bacteria; phylum Elusimicrobiota; class Endomicrobiia; order Endomicrobiales; family Endomicrobiaceae; genus Ruminimicrobiellum. Next base: position 11,516 of record JAFXOB010000050.1, on the reverse strand, counting down.
TGCAACTTCGACAGTATTATCTCAAATGTATGATGCTTTAATGGTATATGTTACGGCTAAAAATTATTTGGGATATGTAGAAACTGAGAGTTTTCCTAATGCAGAAACATTTAAAGATATAAAAAAATTATTAGGTGAAATAGATAAGCAAGATTTAGTAAAGAACGGGACAAATTTAAGAGAATTTTTAAATGCATTTAAGTTTGTTGCAGAAAACGGAGATGTTTATTCTAAGGCTGTTGCCCAAACAAGAAATGTACCTAATTTTGCAATTATTATAGGTGGTAGAGCAGTATCTATAGAAAACGATTTATTAAATGCATATTATGCAGGGAATGAGATATTTTTAGTAAATAGTAGAAGATTGGCTAAACAATCAGATGCAATAACGGAAAAAAGAGCAATAAATAATTCTGTTGAATATCTTTTGTTTTTAGTTGGTTTAATAGATAAAGGTGTTATTAGGTTAGTTGATAAAAACAACAAAGATGATGTTTCTTTAATAAATAAAGATATTGTTGACCTCATTACAGATGATATTGCTTTTGATGTTAGTAAAGTAACAAATTTAGGTTCTAAAGAAAAAGAACTTTATGATTTATTAAGATTTAAAGAATTATCTCCTAAAGTTAAAGAATTGTTGGGACTTTTATTGAAAAATGGAATTAAAAGCAAAGATGATTTAAGAAAATTAAAAATTCATGTTATTGATATGGAAGATGAGAATTGCGAAACCGACGAACAAATGAGAACAGAAGGAAAAAGAGTAGCAGAAAATATATTTGAAATAGTAAGAACTTTTATAAAAAAAGCTTTGCAAGCAGTAGATATGAAATGGATCGGTTCTGTAAAAAGCGCAGAAATTGAAGTACAAGCCTTTGATTTAGAATATGCAAAAAAACATGGATTTTTAAAAGGTGTTAAAGAAAATGTAGAAGAAGAACAAGAAAAGGAGAAAAAAGAAAAAGAGTATGATTATTATATTTTAGAATCACAATATGATAAAGATAAACATTTTACAACAAGGATATATGAAGCTGAGCCTGATAATTCAACTCTTTCTGCAAGAACGGACATTGCTGTAGATCCTATGTTTGTTGTATATGCGGATGGCTCTGTTGGTTTTATGTCAAGAGAAAAGTTCAATAGAATTTACAGAGCTGATATTAATACAAATAAAATAAAAAATCAAATGTTTAAAGCGACAAAAAATGAGGTTGAAGTAGACGTGTCTTTTGTAGAGCCAATGAGTATAATTGATACTGATGTAGGCAGGGATACAGTTTTACCTTACGATATTGTCGTTAAATCTAAAGATGGCAAACCTTATGCAATGTCGATAGCAGAGTTTATGAGAATTTATCCTCAAGAAAAAAATTCTGAATTCTATAAACAAAATAAAAGACAAATAGATAGACTATTAAAAGAATATTCCCGTATGGAAGGAAATTTAGATATACAACAAGAAATTGCAGAACAACAGGACCAGGGTACTGCTTCAAAACAAAAAGTACAAGCAAAGAAAAAAATAGATTTAAAAAGAATTCTTGCCGGTTTATTAGTAACAGTCACTCTATTTGTTTCTTCAATCAATATGGCATCGTCAAAAGCGGAAAATTTTGAAACTATTCCCGGTATTGCTGTTTCGCAGACGTATAGTATTTCTGAATCCGCAGTTTCTGAAGTTGAATATACTACTAATAATATTAAACAGATTTTAGCTGACAAAGCTATGTTACAACAATTATTTGAAAGCTTTAAATCAAATAATACCATGTTTGCTCCTGCTACGGAAGGATATTTGGAATACTCTCTAGGAGTTTCATGTGACGAAACTATTACAGGTATTGTTCAAAATGATATAAGAAAAGCTGTAAGTTTTTTTGGTTTGGGAGAAGATTATGATTATAGTAATATGCCTGAAATAATATTCATGAAAACTGATTCAACGGATGAAAATTTTCTGGGAAGTGCATGTGCTCATTCAGCGGTAATAGATGGAGAAATAAAAAATTTTATTATAATTCCTGTTAATTATTATAGTGATGGCAGTTTTAATCTTGGAGAAATTTTATCAACTATTGTTCACGAATGGACACATATTTTAAACAGAGATAAAGTAAATGCAGGTTTAATGTCTCCGTTGGAAGATGAATATGAAGCAACAAGAAACGGATATTTGGCTTTGTCCTTTGATGTTGTAAATGTATCTTCTTTTGGAGATGAAAAAAAAGCTGAAAAAGTTTCATTTAAGGATTGGTTAAAAGAAAAGGTATTTAGCAAACTTTCTGTTTCCGAACAACAGAAAGTTGATGCTGAAAATTTATACTTTGAACAATGGTTTAGAGTTTATGGATTTAAACAAATTTTACAGAATAAAGAGAAAGTAACAGAACCATTTAGAAAGTTTAGATCTAAAGTATCTTTTGATGATTTATATTATGGGAACGTAATTCCAAATGTAAAATCAGAAGATGGTAAGGATTTGATTATAATTGAAGTTTTTGATACAAAAAAAAGCCAAGGGAAAAAAATATATGCAGTAATAGATGAAGATGGAAACTTGGAAATGCAGGAAGGACAAATAAAACTGGAAACTATATCACAAGAAGAAGTTGTTCCTGCTCAAACAGAAAATGTTGATTCTGAAAAGATTTCCGATGCAAATGTAAAAAAAATATCTGATTATTTAAAAACGAATAATACCGCTTATAGACCTAATTCTCTTAAAGATTTGGAAGATTCTATAAAATTTTCAAGTAGTGATGACACTTTAAACTTTGTATCGCAATTGAAAGAATTATTAAGTGAAGTATTAGATTTTTCTGTAAATTCAGATACAGAAATAATATTTATGAAAGGAACAAATTTACCCAATAATACTGCATGTGCATGTTCGGATATAAATAAGATAATAATTTGTGTCGATGATCTTTCGATGGCTAATCTTAAAACTTTAATAAACTTACTTTCCGGGAACATATCAGAAATTAAAGATTTAGAATCTGCACTATCTTTCCTTTCGCAAAATGTACATGAAGGAACACATTTAAATAATCATGGAAAAGAAAATATTTCTCCTTTAGAAGATGAACGTATGGCTGTGCTAAATGAAATAACAGTTGTTTCAAAATTATTGAAAAAGGGAATATTAACTATAGAATTATTGAAACAACATAATATTGTAATTTCTTATCCAGATATGACATTGAACACCGGTGATTTAGTAAATCATGTTGCAGCAATGAAATTGGTAGGTTTTGATAATGTATTAATGAATAAAAATCGTGTTTTTAAAGGATTTAGAAAATTAGTGGGGGACTGTTCGGAAGATATTTATTATTATGATACTGTCTTTGGTAAGAATAACATCGGTATTACACATACATATCAGGGGTTAAGTTCAACACAAATAGGTATAGTATTAGTAGATAATCAAACAAGGGAAAAAATATTAGCTATTATAGATACTGATATAGATATGAATACTGGATATTCCGGCACTTATAACCTTAGTAAACATAGAAAAGTAACTTTTGTTGAATATGATGAGACAAAAGTTCAAGATCAACAAGAAGTAACAAAAACGAAAGATGGTAAGAAAACAAGAAAAAAAGTTATGAAAGAGACAAAAGAGCAACAACAAAATGAACAAACTACAGATAAAATTACATATATGGATGCATTGGATATTTTTGAAAGAGGCATCACTACTAGCTATAGGGTTGACAAAACAGCTATAGAAGTTGCCTTTGCATCTGCTACGGACAAATTAAATGTAACAAGAGAAAATGTTCAAAATATTTTAGTGCCATTGGCAGATAGTCTTGCTAAGAAAAGAATTGAAGATGTATCCACAGAAAATAATAATTTAACTTTTAAAATATTGTTAAGTAAATATTTTCAAGAAAATAAACCGGCAAAAATAACCGATATTACGGATTATGAAGATGCAATGAAGATGGGAAGATTGCTTTACTATATAATAGGTGATAAAGTAGCAGATTTAAATGAAGAACAAATCGAACAGATACTTCCGTTACTTATGGAAACATATTATAAAGGAATAGATAATTTGTATACTAGAGATACTGTAACAGCGGAAACAGGTTTTTATTGCCTTTTAGGTGCAGAAGAAGACTGCAGTAAAGAAGGCTGGGAATCGATTTTTAAACTATTAGAAATTGAACCGAAACAAAAAAAATATTTTAAATGTAAGGGAAAAGAATCTGATAATAAAATTGCGCAAAATTGGTTGGATGCAATTATAAATTATCCTGAAAATAAGGCCAAATATGGATTAAAAAACCTTTATATGTTATATTCAGGCCATGGACAGCCAACATATTTATTAACAGGAGAATATGATTTAACAATAGAAAGTATAGCAAAAGCTTTATTAAAAGCAGAGGCAAATGGTGCGGATTTAAGTGAAATAACCTTAGATTTAGCGACTTGTTGGTCGTATTACTCTTCAATAAACTTAATAGAAATATTAAAAGAAAACGGTGCGAAAACGTTTCCTAATATAGTAACTGATGCCGGGTATGAAAGTGTAAAAGGTAAATTTGTGGATATGAAAGACTCTGCAAGTTCAATTAAAGCTACAGATCTTGCCGGCGGAAGTTTAAATGCAACACTTAGCAATAAAGAAGTATCTTTAATAGAATATATATTAAAAAATAAAATAACGGATAGATTATCTTTGGCTGATTTTTATAATGCAGAAAGAACATTTGCTAATTATACCGTTTTTGCTGTAGCAGATGAAGAAATGGAAATTTCGTTTGAAAATTTAAGACAGAAAGTTTTTGAAATATTGGATATTTCTCCTAAGGAAATTAATTATGGTGTAAAAGATACGGTAAGAACAGAAGAAGATTTATACGGAGATCATTCTTGGGATGTAAATGTGAGAGAGTGGCAAGCAAAACAAGGGCTTATGATATATATGGAACTTCTTCTTGATAGAACAAAAGAAATTTTAGACAAAATTGGTAATAACAAAATAATAAAAATTTTATATAAAGACAAAGCTGGGGAAAATTTTAAAAATACTCGATTAGGTATAGCTATTGGTGTAAATATTGAAACTTTTGCTTTTTGGACACCAAATTTTGTAAAAAAACATAATTTTGATCCTTCACAAGAAGCAAGAATGACAGCAGTTGTTTGGAAAATAAGAGCATTATCTATTGGGTTAGGTTTTGGAATTTTTCCTGCACTAATAAGTTTAATTAATCCAATAACACCAATCATTCTAATTCCTTCAATAATAACTACATTAATAGCCGGAAATATATTTCATTATTTTTATGATCTAACAATTTCTAATAAAAAAGTCCCTGGAGTAACAATTAATGATATAGATAAAGAACAAGCAATAAAAGATGCAAATATGGATGAAGATTTAGTAAAAAAAGCCAAAAAAGAAAATAATATTATGACACCTTTTGAATTATTTAATAAAAATTATAAAAAGGCAAAGAGATTTTCTTTGTTTGATCATCAATATGATGGTATTTCTTTGGCATTAACGACATATCCTCAACTTTTAAAAGAAAAAGATATGGATGGGAAAAATAAAAGTAAATTAATAAATATAGTTAATCCAATTTGTAATTTAACAAATATATCAAATTGGATAAATTCTTTAGCTGATGTCTTAGGTGTAGGTTCGGGTTCGGAAGTAATGGAGTATATGCCTAAATTATTTAAATATTGTAAAGATAATAACAAAAAACTATATTTCTTTTTACCAAATGATACAAAGGCTCCTTCAAAAAAAACACAGATAGAAATAGATGAAAAAAATAAAGAAGGAAACAAAGAACTTCAAGCTAATGCAAATAAAGAAACATTTAGAACAAAAAAAGAATTAGAGTGGATAACAGCTGCTTCCACAGATAAGAGTATTGAAGAACTTAGAAATATGAGAATATTTCGTGGATATAGTGATGAACAAATACTTGATAAAGTTGCAGAAATGAAAAAAGTTTTTGATATGAAATATGTAGAATTTATTGTAGGAACTTATGATTTGTTGAATGTAGAAAATGAAGAAGCTTACGATAAATATTTGTCTAAAGAAGAAAAATTGACAGAAACATTATTAAATATGTTATCATCTCCTGAACAATATACGTCTCAAGCACAAGAATCATCTGTAGAAACACAATTAGTTCAACCTGAAATGATACAAAATGAAGTTACAGATTCAATAAAAACAAGTGTTAATCCTGTACGAAAAATTGTAAGTGTTATTTTATCGTTTTTTATTGAACAAATAAAAATAGAGCAAGATACTATAATTGTACAAAAAGGACAAAAAGTTTCTGTACCGGAAAATATAACAAGAATAGATTATGAAATAGATAAGAAAATGAATAGAAGTATAAGGGGCGGGAAAATAATAGGAACAATAAATGGTAGAGTTATAAAAGTGCATAAGGAGGGTAATAATATAATTTTCTTCTCAAAAGATGAAAGAGGCTTAGAAGGTATAGCCGAATCTCAAATAAAAAGTCGTTTTTTAGAGGCTTTTTCAAGTGGAAGAAAAGATTTACAAATAAAAGAAGGAACAACCATTGCTTTTGCAAATAAAACAGATTTTTTTGAAACAGATGTTAAAAACAGACTTACAAATGCAGCAATAAACGGGATACAAAAGGCAGAAGTAGAAATAAGTTTAGATTTATCACAGGCAGAAAGAATAGGAAGTAGTTTTATTCAAAAGTGTGAACAAATAACAAAAGGTCAATTTTCAAGTACTATAATAGTAAACTATAATCAGTTAAATAAGTATTTATCTGAAATTATGGAATTGCAGCAAAAAGGATATAGATTTATATTGAGAAGTTCAATTAAAGAAATAGCAAGTGCTTTTTCTTATGAAGGTTTGCATTTAGATGGTGCAATACTTGAAGATGCAACTGGCAAAGATTTAGAACAAATAGAAGATTTAGCAGCAGATAATGTGAAAGGTACAATACATATAGAAACTCAAATATATGTAAATATGGCAACAGCAAAAGATAAATTTGATATAAATAAAATATATTTAAACAAAGGTATAATTCCAATAGTAACGGCACAACAAGCAAAAGATATGACAGGGAAATATGCTATGGAATATAAAGAAATAAAAGATAAAACAAATGAAGAAATTGATAAATTGTTATCAGAAGGAAAAATTATTAATATATTATGTAGTGATAAGAAAGGTGAACAACTCGATGATGTTAGAAGTAAGTTAGCAAAAGTACTTAAAAATATGTTTGGAACAATGAATGAATTATTGAAACCTAAAAGTCCGGAACAAAGAATAAGCGAAGAAATTTCTGTTGTAAGTGATTATAATTATGGTGAACAATTTATAAAAGAGATAGAACTTTTAGAAAAAGAATTATTTGAAAGTTTAAAAGATAAAAATAATATTATAAGAAGAATATTGACAACGGAAGTAACAGAAGATGAAGATGCTAGACAATTAGTAGATGAATTAAAAAAATCTGAGATATACAAGCAATTACCTTCCGTAATTCAAATGAGAATAGAAACAGAAATATTAAGAAATAATTATTTTGAAGAGCTTGGAACAATCAGAGGAACTATAAATCAAATAATAGATAAATCTTTGTTAGTACATTGGAAAAGTGTAACCAGGAATAAATATTTGGAAAAAGAATATAAGGAATATAGACAATATATAAGAATTAGAGCAATACAACTTATTATGGCTGGACAAAATTTGAATGAATTGTTGGAATTAAGGCCTGATACAAATCAGTCTGCCGAAGAATTGTTTAATACAATAAAAATAGAGTTAAATAAAGATGTTAAAAGGACAATAATAGCAAACAAAACAGTAATAAAAGAAATAAAAGATAGTGAAGTTACAAATACAATAACAAAGTTTATGAATATAAATATATTATTGGAAGACAGTTTAATGGAAGCAAAAGCTACAAAACAATTGCAAGTTTCCGTAAATGCTGTAAGAAGTATGTTGGCTGCAGCATAGTTTGCGATACAAATAATGCTCAATGGCTGATATGGCAAAAATATCAGCCATTGTTTTTCTGTCAATATATAAAAACAATTTAAAATTTTGTAAAATTATTGGATATAACAATATCTTACAAAAGGAAGAAAATAACATGATTAGAGTTGGAATAATTGGTATTACAGGTTATACCGGAGAAGAATTATTAAGAATTTTATCTAAACATAAAGATGCAAAAATAACAGTTCTTGCAGGAAGAGCAACATCCGAACTTAGAGATTTAAAAGATATTTATCCCAAATATGCAGACTTGAATTTAAAATGTTATCCGTTAAATATAGAACAAATAAAAAATGAAACGGATGTCGTATTTTTGGCATTACCGCATGCTGTTGCCTTTGAAGTAGTTCCCGGCTTGATAAAAGCAGGTAAAAAAGTTATAGATTTATCGGCGGATTTCAGAATAAAAGATTTTGAAACTTATGAAAAATGGTATGGCGTAAAACATACCGGTAAAGAATATATTAAAGATGCTGTTTACGGGTTAAGTGAAATATATAAAGAAGAAATAAAAAATGCAAAACTTATTGCTAATCCAGGATGTTATCCTACAACAATATTGTTGGGCACAGCACCTTCAATAAAAAACGGCTTGGTAAAATCTGAAGGAATAATAATAGATTCCAAAAGCGGTGTTTCCGGTTCCGGAAGAAAAGGTGTAAAAAGTTATTATGAAACAGAAGCACCAACTGCAAGAGCATATAAGGTTGGCGGAAAGCACAGACATATTCCGGAAATTGAACAAGAATTATCAAATATGTTCGGTAAAAATGTAACTATAACATTTACACCGCAAATAATTCCTATGGAAAGAGGAATGTTATCGTGCATTTATATGGATTTGGCAAAAAAAGTCACAATCAGTGAAATAACAAATTTATATAAAGATTTTTATAAGGGAAGACAGTTTGTAAGAGTTTTGGAAGAAGGAAAACTTCCGTCAATAAAAAATGTTGTTGAAACAAACTATCTTGAAATTGGGTTTGCTATAGATGAAAGAACAAACAAATTGATAATAATTTCCGCTCAAGATAATTTGGTTAAAGGTGCATCCGGACAAGCAGTTCAGAATATGAACATAATGTTCGGTTTACCTGAAGAAACCGGCTTAATTTAATGTAAGTTGTCGTTTTGTTGTCATCCCGCACTTGATGCGGGATCTCGTTGTTTTAGTTGTTAAACTTTAAGCTGTAAGCTATAAGTCGGCAGTTGTCGTTAATTATACATTTTACATTGTACATTAACATTATTAAAGGAGAAAAATATGTTGCCAAATGGTTTTTTTTGTGGCGGTTTACATAGCGGTATAGCAAAAAATAAAGATAAAAATGATTTTGCTTTGTTTTATTCGGACAGTCCTTGCACCGTTGCAGGTATGTTTACCGGAAGTTTGGTTAAAGCTGCACCTGTTTTAATAGATATAGATAGAATAAAAAAATACAGATTGTTTCAGGCAATAGTTGCAAATTCAGGTTGTGCAAATGCTTGTACCGGTAAACAAGGTAAAAGAGATGCTTTGATAGTTTGTAAAGAAGTAGCAAAATATTTAAAGATATCCGATACGGATATCTTGGTTGCTTCAACTGGTGTTATCGGTGATTTCTTACCGGTAGATAAAATGGTTAAAGCTGTTCCACAACTTGTTGAAAATATTAAGAAAAAAGATGAACTTGCTGCAGTAAAATCTATAATGACCACAGATACTTATCCCAAATATATTTCTAAAAAAATTAAAGTTTCAAAAGGTGAAATAAAAATTTGGGCTTGTACAAAAGGTTCCGGTATGATACATCCCGATTTACAAGGTTTACATGCAACAATGCTATCTTTTATTTTAACCGATGCACAATTATATCAAAAACAATTACAGAAAGTTACCGAAATTGCAGTTAAACAATCTTACAATTGTATTTCTGTTGACGGTGATACATCTACAAATGATACCGTTTTAGTTTTTGCTAATGGTCAAAGTAACACAGGTAAACTTGATGCAAAAGATTTGGAAATATTCCAGGAAGCATTAAATGAAGTTACTTTAAAATTGGCAAAAATGATGGCAAGTGATGGTGAAGGTGCAACAAGAATGATAGAAATTTTTGTTAAAAATACTAAAAAGCACGAAGATGCAGAAAAAATTGCAGCAACAATTGCAACATCACCATTAGTAAAAACGGCACTCTTTGGTTCCGATGCAAACTGGGGAAGAATACTTGCGGCTCTTGGTAGAGCAGGCGTAAAATTAAATCCCGATAAAGTTGATATTTATATCGGTGATGTTATGACGGCAAAAGATGGCATGGCAGTAAAATTTGACGAAAAAAAAGCTAAAAAAATATTGCAACAAAAAGAATGTAAAATTACCATAGATATAAAATCCGGCGGGAAACAGTGGGCAAGATATTACACTTGCGATTTCTCTTACGATTATGTAAAGATTAACGGCTCTTACAGAAGCTAGTAATACAATATATAATTAACAAAAAAAACGGGAAGATTTTTCTTCCCGTTTTTTTTATATTCAATATAAATTGTATTTTCTAATTTAACTTATAACCCAATAATCCTATAATCCTATAATCCTATAATCCTATAATCCTATAACCCTATAACCCTATAACCCTATAATCTATGCCTTAAACATATTATCCCTTCCTAAAATGTTTGCAGGATCAAGAGATAGTTTAAACTTTCTCATTTCTTCTATTCCTTCTTTACCTAACATTGCAAGTAAAAAAGGGTGCTTTACTTTACCGATACCATGTTCGGCAGTAACAGTTCCGCCTAAACTAACGGCTTTTTGTGCAATTTCAAGATATATCTTTCTGCACTTTTCATATTCTTCTTTAGTTGCTGCAATAATGTTTGCATGTAAATGGCTTTCACCGATATGCCCGAAAGTTAAATTAAAAAGTTTGTTTTCCGTAAATTTCTGTTCACAGAAATAAATCATTTCGTGTAACTTATCGTGGGGAACGGCAACATCCGTTCCTACTTTGGGAATTTTGTTCTTTTTTACAATTTCGTTTACAACTTCCGGAATTTTGTGCCTGAAAATTCTGAATTCTTCCTGCTCTTTAGCATTTGATGCAAACCAAACATCGTCTGTGTTTATTCCGTATTTTTCAATAATGTTTATCCACTTTTCCATTAAAGTATCGTAAGTGTCTTTTGTGCAGTCTTGTTCAAATAAAATTCCCGCATCTACATTGTTCGGAATAATCGGATAATAAGGTTTTATTAAATTAAGAGCATTTTTATCAAAATATTCCACCGACATTGCATTTATATCAATGTTACCGGCTTTTTTGTTTTTTTCCGACAGTTCTCTTACTTCTTTTACAAAGTCCCAAGATTTTTCTTTTTTGTCGAAAAATATTATTCCGCCAAACAACATTTCAAAGGGTTTTATTAAAACAAGTTCTGCGGAAATTATTACACCTAAGGTTCCTTC
>JAFXOB010000049.1 GCA_017529005.1 Elusimicrobiota bacterium | reverse complement strand
GCTTCAAAACCATCTTCTATTACTAAGCCACCTCTATCAGCATCAAATTTGACACCTTTCAAATCTACAGAAGATGTCATTATATGTATATTTTCAGATACTTCTATACTTGCCGTTACACTTACCGTATCTTCTTTTACATTCTTAAACAACTTTGTTACCGGTTGTTCTGAATCATCCATCAAATCATTCAAATTCATAATTGAATTCAATTCTGCACTATAGGTATACGTTATATTGTCTTTTACAGTACTCATTTGAACCATACTACTTTCAGTAGTATATATTGGGCCTTCCCAATTATCGTTTACACGTCTTAAATTAGATATATCTGCTCCCAATATATATGCTGTTATTGCCGTTAAATCTCCTATTTTCTCTGTTATTACTACCGTATTGTTACTTGTGTCACCATTAAGATTCACACTAAATTCTGTTAAATCACCTTTAAAATTAGTTACATCTCCAATTATATTACTCGTCATTAAACTGATATTTTCATTAATTTGTATATTTGCTACCATACTTGCAGTTTTTCTATCTATATTTTCTTCCTTTAATATATTTTCTATTTTAAATATATCATCCACTGTTTCTTGACTAATATTGCTTAAACTAAATTCTTTTGTTTTTACACTATATTGATAAGTAATACCACCTTGAGATTTAGAATATTGAATTGTTGCACCTTCTATAACATTTATTTTCGTTATATTCGGTATATCTCCTTCTACGCTAAAGCCGGTTATATCTAAATAAGCACCACTTTGCTTGATAGATACAGTATTGTCTTTTACTCTTGTATTGTCCAAAGTAAACACAGAAAATTCATAATTTGTATTAGTTTTAATATTAATATTTTTCGGATCTACAGCTATATCAAAAGTAATAACATCATTATCGCCATAATTAAATTTCAATTTACCTTTTGTTATCGGATTTTGTATTCCCTGACCTTCTAATATATTATCTATTTCCTTATATGAATAATTATTTGTTTTGAATACATTTGATGCCAACCCATGATATTCACAAGGTTTACCACCAACTGTTATCCTTATCGTTATTTCACTTTGTCCTGCTACAATCCTACCATCTGAACCAAGATTAGAAATGTGTGTACCGGTTTCGGTATTATACGACATATGTGCCTTACTATTATAAATAATAGCACCATTACTACCTTCAGCATCACCATCATTAACTTCATTTCTTGTAATTATAACTCCATCTTTTTCCCATTCATTTTCCGAACCATCTACTTGATCAAAGCCCAAATCTTTTAAATTTTTGTCCGTCATTTCGGTCTGACCAGTTAACATATATGCAAATGTTAAAGCTTTATCTGCACCCCAAGCTAAAACACTTATTCCAGTTAAATTTTCAACTGCTTGTGCGGCAAGTCTGAAATATTCCGCTCCTGATGCACCACTATTGATATACTGTTCCAGTGTCATATCTGTAGGTATAGTACCCAAATCAATATTTAATGCTTTTAACATTTGTATACTATCATTTAACATACTAAGGTTTTGATAAGGTGATACACTTAATGCTTGTTTTGAAACAAGTTGTCCATTATACATAACACTATCTTCTTTTACATCTTGTCCAAGTAAATAAGAACCTGCATCTATTTCACTATTATTTGCATAAACAGTTGTTGCAGATACTCCGGAAGATAATTTATCGGAACTTACATTTCTAAATGTTCCGGAATCTATAAATAAATTGCTTCCTTTATCATGTACTGTACCTTTAAATGTAGGTGAAACACCACCGGAAACACCGGATTGTCCACTTGAATCATCAGAAGAATCTGATTTATCTTTTATATATATTTTTTCAACGGTAAAGTCTCCCGATATAACAACATCTTTTAATTGCCCTTTTACAAAACTTAAATTTATTACCGAACCTGCATTCCAATAGGCTCTTGAACCTGTACCATCATTTACTCTTATTGTTTGTCCTGCATCTGTTTTGAAATTAACATCTAAATTTTCTGCTAATACCATTTCTCCATTTGCATTCCCGGTTAATTTCAAATATTTTCCTATTGTAGTTGTTGTTCCATTACTATCTTTTAATGTAAAACTAAAATTTGTTTGAACATATAATGCAGGTATATCCGAAGATCTTTCTATATTCTCTTCTCCCGAAGAGTTTTCTGTATCATTTTCCTGTGTTTCTGTAGAAGTATTCATAGAATTATATTTATCTATCGCACTCCAGAAATTGACAAATTCTCCATCCTTAAAGGTTACATGGAAGCCAGATACTTCCGCTCCATTTAATATCAAAGTATAATGATTTGTATCTGTTATTTTTACATCAACATCAATAGTACTATCTATGCTTTCACCTTTATACTTGAATCCTAAAGCACCACTTCCGGTTATATCTAACTTAAATTGTGTTCCGTTATCAATATCAACTAATCCTTCAGGTGCTTTTATTGTAGCTGGATTTTCAGTATTACCTTTTGCCGTAAATATTATTTCTTGCCCACTTGCATTATAAGATTCTACTGCACTTAGTACACTACCTGCAGTACCTTTCATATCTATATCGGCTAAACTAAAATTAGTTGACCAATACTCTTCCCAATTATTCTCATCACCTATAATGTTTTTAGCAACATATTTCTTTACTTCATTTTCCATATAACCCGGGTGGTCATAACGGAATACGGATGCAGAACCTGTTGTTGACCAAGCACCATCCCAATATGTCATATGACCTGATTTTACAGTAAACTCGGTTTCTTTGTTTTTACTGTCTACTCTAAGTCTTGAACCTGCAAGAGCTTGAGTTCCATTACCTATTACTAAAGCTTCTGCTTTCCCTCCACTAGACAAAGTGAATGTTACTCTACTTCCAGTACCGCTAACTTCATAGTAATCATCTTCTTCTGTTATCACGCCCCTGGTTTGACTTGTTTTCCCGTCAGATGTTCCTGTTGAAGTACCACCTGATTTATTTGATTTGTATTGCTTTATTTTAGTATCATCAGCTATATAAGCATTGTTAATTCCATTAACTTTAACACTGTATGTAATTCCCCATGAATTAGGTGTTTCTTCAAATTCCCAAACAAGAGATCTAAAATCAATTCTTTCATCTTTGTTTTTAGCACCTATATCTGTAATATTTTTAATATGATCTCCTGTAACTCCATAAATAACAGTTCCATTACCTATTGGACATCCACCACCTTGACTAAATGAATGTTTTCCGTCAGCTCTTATTGTTTGTACATATTTACCATCTTCTATAAATTCACTACCTTTAACAGTCCTTGTTCTCCACGATGCTATGGTATAATTTACATCCATTGTATATACAGACCATCCTTCTTTTTCAGCATATCCCATAGCTGTAGTTATACCAAGATATTCTTCAGTTAATACTTGTTGGAATAAATCTTCTTCTGTAACGTCGGTTTTTGTTTGAGTTTCTGCCACAGAATTATTTGATTCAGAATCTTCTGTATCGGTACCTTCTGTTTTGTCTTTCGTAGCAGATTGAACAATTTGATTTATAGCATCATCACCGCCCAATACTTTAAATATAAGATCCTTTACTACTTCAGCTTTCGTATTTGAAATAGTATCACCACCAAAGAAAACTTCATGTGCCGAAGTTCCATTATATTGTCCATCTGTAAACATTTGGTCATAACAATACGTTTTTACGTCTTCTTTTGTTACAGCTGATAATTCTATTCCTCTTCCTTCTGCTACCACACCTAAAGCTACCAACATTTCATATTTATATTGATTATTATGCCCATCACTTGTAAAATCAGGAAGGAAATCTTCACTTACTTTACCTTTTAAAGTTGCTTCCCAATCTATACTACCATCATCTCTTTTTTGCAATGTTATTCCAAGTTCACCCGCTTCTGCTTTTGTAGAAATTAAGTCTCCATATTTCTCATCCCAGAAAGTAGTAGCTAATGCAATAGGATTGCCACCTTTGTTTTCTTTTAAATATTTCAAAAAGTCTCCAGAATAATCTTCACCAAATACCAGTATTGAACTTTCTTGATAAGTTGAAGCATAATATTCTACGGCTTCAGGAACATATCTCCAATCCGTATTTGAATCTATAGACACATTATTTTGTTTTACAAAATACATTGTATTTATAAACCATTCAAGATTTTCACTTGCGGTTCCACCTATCGCTTTATTATCTGCATTTTCGCTCGTAGACTTCCAGTTCAATATATCATCTATGTTATATTCTACACCGTTTGATACCAATGTTGTCCATACTCCGTCTCCCAAATATCCGGTTACTTTTATAGTGTGATTTGTATCTTGTAAACCTTGCATTAAACGTTTCATTAATTTCTGATATTCAACATATTTTTCTACAGATGTAAAGCTTGGTGATTTACCACATAAAACATCATATAATTTTTGTCCTATAACAGTATTTGTTGTAGTATAAACTCCTGTACCATCCGCATAACTAACCGTAATTCCTTGTTCTTGAAGTTCATTGATATATCTTTGCATATTTACAAAATCGGTAGCTGTGTATCCAAATGTTGTTATTTCTTTTCTGTATACAGTACTTAAATATCTTGTAGGAGCATTTTTATATTTTATTACCCATTGTCCTCTGGCAGGATCCCAATTACATACTCCATCTCCTAAACTATTATTTATTGTTCTTCTTAACGCCTGTTGACCTCTAAATGAATCACTGCTTACCAACATTGTATTTTCATGTCCATCTGCTATCATTACTCCTTCGCCATCCCATGCAATATATACTTGTGGTGTTTTATTCCCGTTCGTACTTAACATATCTTGTGCAACTGAATAAGCTAGCGATAAATCTTCTCCTAATTGCTGCATACTAATATTCTTATTTAATATTCTCTGCTCTCCATTATAATAATATACTAATCCCTTACCATCCTCTACCTTTGCTTGATCCAAATCTATTGTCCTACCATAATCTAATGTCACTATCAAATGTCCGCCTTCTTCTCCATAAAGACTACTACCTGGTTCAGATAGTGATAAGGAACCAAACATTGATGCTCCGATAAATGTTGTTCCATTGTTTTGTGTTTCATACATAACTCCAAATTGTCCATCTCTATATCCATATCTATCACCTAACTTCTCTCCCAATGCAGGTTCTAATCCCGCCTTTGTTGTTTTAAATCTCTCATAATCACTAATAACTCTGTCTATTCCACCTTTACCAATATCCAACACCGTATCTGCCATACCATTCCAAGACTCTTCATCATCTTGGTCTATTCCAGAAAGTTCTTCTTTTCCTCTAAGTGTTTCTATTACTGCATCTTTTAATGTTATCTCACCGGATACTATTCTATCTACTATACTCCTATCTGTCGGTTGTACATTATCCTGCTGTTCTGCATCGGCGTTAGTTTCCGAAGTAGTTGTCGTACTATCATCATCCGGTATAATGCCAAGTTCTTTACACCTTGTCGTAACGATTTCCGTTGCAACATCATTATATGTCCTTGTCCCATTCAATACATCTTCGACTACAGAATTATCCGACAAATCAGTACCTATTAAATTTTCCAAACTTAATGTTATACAATCTCTCTTTACTTCTAATCTTGCGCCCTCACTTCTTACACCACTTTTTTCCTCAGCGGCTATTCTTTCTGCCTGTTTATCCGTTACTACCGGATCTTTTACTCCCATTTGTAACAACTCTATCGTTATATCTAAAACTATATTTAAATTTTGTCTTACCTTCCCTTGATCATTGAGTATTTCTATTACAGCCTTTCTTTCTTCTTCTCCTTCTTTATATGATAAAACTATATTATTACCATTGTAAATTACCGTAGAATCATTTATTCCTTTGTTAAAGAATTCTAATGATGCATCCAAAGCTATATCCAAATGATCTATATTTTCAGTACCATTAGGTATTTGTATTGTAGATTTTCTCTCTTGTTCTCCATCTTTATATGTTAGAATTACATTACCTGCACTATAAGACACTGTTATGTTATCTGTTCCCTTGTTCAACAATACTACCGTTACATCTAAAACAATATCTAAGTTACCTATTCCCGCAACATTGTTGGATAAATCTATGGTGATTGTTTTCTCTCTATCAGCATCTTGATATGATACAGCTAAATTATTGTTTTTGTCATACGCTATTGTAGGATTATTTACTCCCCTGCTTAACAATCCCATAGCTACATCTAATACCGTACCTATATTATTAGAATTTATTCCACTCATCAAATCTATAGTTGCAGTTTTATCTTGATAATTTTCTTTATATGTTATCGTTAAGTTACCACCATCATATGTTAATACTGGTTTATTTACTCCTCTATCTACTAACTCTACTGCCGCATCCACCACTATATCTAAATTATCTCCACTTCCATTTGGTATATTTATTGTTGCCGTTTTATCTCTATTATCTTCTCCTTTATATGTCAATGTTACTTTTCCATTATCATATGTTACTCTTGGATTATTCTTTCCTTTTGTTAATAATTCTGCCGTTACTTCTGTTACTACTCCCAATCCCTCTTTTGTGTTACCTCTTGTATCAGCCAATTCTATCGTTGCTCTTGTTCCGTTAGTATTAGATATATCTACCGTTCTTCCACCAACACCATAAGTTACCGTAAAGCCTTCTCTAACTCGCCCCGTATTCGGATCTTTCATTGTATCGGTAACTTCTTCTAATCCCGGCAATACTCCTTCCGGTATAGTTCTCAAATCAATATCTCCTAACGACATTTCATCTCCATTAGTATCAACAAATACTACTCCGGCATCTGCTAACGCTAATACTCTTCCTCTATTAGCTTCGGCATTTTCATCTGTTGCTTTGGCTGTTAAACCCCTATGATCTTCATCTGATAAATCTATTCTTTCTCCACCTACTTTCTTTCCTTCTTCCTCTTGAGCAAACATTATTCCGCCCGTCCATCCGTATCTCTTACCTAGTTGTGCTTGTGACTCATCCATTGTATATGAATCTTTAGTAACAAAGTTTCCATCTTCTATTACAAATTTACCATCCTCTTGAGGTATTATTGTTATTAAATGATCTTCAGCTGTTCCTGAATCACCTGATGCAACATACAATATAACCGATCCATTTTGCAAACCTAATTCTAGTTGATCGCCATTTACTTCATATGCATTATATCCACTTGCTTCTAACATCTTACCTGTTGCTTGCAATGAGTTGCCTCCATTAGCAACTACACTACCATTTCCTAACAACAAATCGGTTATATTCAATGCAATCTGTGCTAACCATGTAAAATTTCCCATTCCGGTTACATTTGCTACTGCATTTGCTGCACAATTTGTATATCCACTATTTCCTATTGCTCCTATTTTATTGCCTATACCACTTGCTATTCCGGCCAAACCACCAAATACCGATGATACAAAGGAATTACTTGTATTGTTTGCTATATTGTTTAATACTGTTCCTACATTGCTGAATATATTCGATACCCCATTAAATATATTACTGAATATGTTATTAGTTCCGGTATTATTTGTTCCAGTCTTGCTACTGTTACTATTAATATTGTTTGTAGTCCCTCCACCAAATACTCCTGCTATTGCAGTTCCTATCCTGCTAAATATATTTCCTCCATTACTATTATTATTGTTATTACTATTGCCACTTAATATCGTTTTTGCTGTATTCACTACTTTATTTACTACATTATTTATTGTATTCTTTATCTTGCTAAAGAATCCTCCACTATTACCGCTGTTACTCTTATTTCCTGTTCCTGTATCCGTCTGTTTTGTTGGTGTCGTTTTTGATGGACTTGCTACCGTATCTTTTCCTTTATCATCTATTACTAATCTTGAACCAAATATATTGCTTAAATTTTCTATTATACTTCCTAAAGAAATTTCCGTCTTACTTAATAATGCTCCACCTGTCCAACCATATGTCTCTTTCAAATAACCTTCCATTTCTTCTTCTGTTTTTAATACCTTATCTTTTTGGTTAGGATCTTTTATTGTTATTTGTCCTTTTTCGTTTTTATCTATAGTTATAAAATGCCCTGTATTTTCTCCACTACCCTCTATATGCAATATTACACTATTCCCGCTACTTAGTCCTTCTTTTAGTCCTTCTATATTATTTACCGCATATCCTTCATATCCTGTCACTCCTCGTGCATTTAATTCTTCTTTTACTGCTTCCATACTTATCATTACTTGATCGGATTCTCTATTATTATTACTTAAAAATGCTCCACTTTCTATATCTCTACCTAACAACGATAATGCTATATCTCCTGATAATTTTGCTACATCTCTTACACCGAATGTTCCTGTAGATACCAATATATTCTTTGTTGCTTCAGTTGCACAATTTACTACCTTTCCTCCATTTTCAAGTATTCCTTGCAATACACCCATTGAACGGTCAAAAGTTTCAGTTTGTCCAGTTTCTGCCATCTCTGACCTTACACCTTCAAAATAAGATCTTACTTCAGCTTTACTCTTTCCTGTCTGTTCTGCTATTGTTCCATAT
>JAFXOB010000048.1 GCA_017529005.1 Elusimicrobiota bacterium | reverse complement strand
CATAATGGTAGTAATGGAAGTATAAATATGATTAAAAATTTAATTAAATTCAATAAAGATTTTTTTGAATATAAGATATAAAAATTTATTATAATATAAAAACAGTTTAAAAGGAGTTTAAAAATGTTAATTACATTGATTATTTTAGTATCGTTAAACTTGATTTTATTGGTGTTATTTATCTTAAAAAATAAAAATTCTAATCAAAATATTATAGACAAAAAACTTGAAGATTATGAGAAAAAGTTGGATTCATATGAGAAAAATTTTAAAGATGAATTTGAAAGAAGCAGAAGAGAAGCAACGGAAAATGAAAGAGCTTCAAGAAAAGAAAATCAGGAAACTTTAATAAATTTTCAAAATTCAATTAATACTAAATTTGATAATCTTTCAAAAAACACTCAAGATTCGTTAGACAAACAAAAAGAAACAATCCAAATTAATCTAAAAGATATACAAAACAGTAATGAAAAAAAACTGGAACAAGTTAGAATAACCGTAGATGAAAAATTAAAAAACACACAAGAAATTTTAGATAAACAAAAAGAAACCGTTCAGATAAGTTTAAAAAATATTCAAGACAGTAATGAAAAAAAACTGGAACAAATGAGACTTACCGTTGATGAAAAACTGCAATCGACGTTGGAAAAAAGATTAAATTCTTCTGTTCAACTTGTAAGTAAGCAATTGGAATCCGTTCAAAAAGGCTTGGGAGAAATGCAAACAATTGCGAATGATGTCGGTGGGTTAAAAAGAGCTTTAACATCCGTAAAAGTTGCGGGAACAATGGGAGAAGTTCAACTTGAAGCTTTGTTATCTCAAATATTGGCGACTTCTCAATATGAAAAAAATGCTCATCCTAATCCGTCAAAACCTACTGCTGTTGTAGAGTTTGCCGTTAAACTTCCGTCTAAAGAAAGTGAAGATAAATTTATTTATTTACCTATAGATTCAAAATTTCCTACGGCAGTATATGAAAAATTGTTGCAAGATTATGAATTGGCAGATAAAAATGCTATTGATTCGGATAGGAAAAAATTGGTATCAGATATAAGAAATTTTGCAAAAGATATTAAAACTAAATATATTGAGGTTCCTTACACAACAGACTTTGCCGTAATGTTTTTACCCTTTGAAGGACTTTATTTGGAAATTTTAAGGATTCCGGGGCTTATACAGCAAATTCAGAATGAGTTCAGTATAACAATTTCAGGTCCTACAACATTAGGCGCTTTTTTAAACAGTTTACAAATGGGGTTTAGAACTCTTGCAATACAAGAGCAAACAGATAATGTTTGGAATATATTAAGAGCTGTAAGAACGGAATTCGGTAAATTCGGTGCCGTTCTTGAAAAAACAAAGGAAAAATTGGAAAGTGCAAGTAAAGAAATAGATAATGCCGGAGTTAGAACAAGAGCAATAGAAAGAAAATTAAGAGATGTAGAATCTTTACCTGAAACTCAAGCTGAAAAACTGCTTGAAAACAATTAGTTTAGAGCAACAAATGAAAAATATAAGAATTACAGTAATGAAACAAACCATATATAACGATCTTATAAGCAAGTACGAAAATCCTATAGAACATGCTTGTACATTGAAAATAGGGGATACTTTTATATCTTACAATGGTAAAAAGCCGGAAAATTTATGTGATAGTGCTTGGGAAAGTATGGAAAAATTCGTTAAAGAGCTTGCTAATGGCGGCGGAAATTTTTTTGACGGTTGGATGAAAAATAAATATTCCGCGATGATATCTTGTAACGATGGTTTTCGTCCTGTAACTTTTTATTTAGAAACAATAGAATAATTTAGAATAAACAACCTTCGTTTTTCTTATATCTTATTCTTTTCGGATACCTTTGTCTTTCAAGATTTATACCTTCGGTATCTTGAAAGGGATCAAATAAGTTTTTAAATTTATCTGTTAATCCTAAGATAAATATTACTAATGCATAAGCACCTATAGCAACATTGGGATTTCCTGTTTCTGTTTTTCCTATAGTTACTCTGGTAATGCCTGTTTTTTGTGCCATAAGAACAGTAGAAATTCTTCTTTTGAGTCTTGCTTCTTTTATATTTTGGCCTATTTTAGTTAAAGCTTCCTGAGATTGTATAGGTAATAATTTTTTTCTTTTCATAGTTTATAGATCCTTTAAAATATACTTTATTTTGATATAATGTATAATAAAATAATCATTAT
>JAFXOB010000001.1 GCA_017529005.1 Elusimicrobiota bacterium | reverse complement strand
ATAATCACCTTTTATTGTATCGATAACAGCTTTATCTTCCTCCGCCAAATCATACTCTTTAATGATATTGTATAACTCATATCTAAAAGTATAATATTCAATATTATTATTATCTAACTCTATAGCTTTGGTATAATCTTTTATTGCATTATCATAATCTTTAATTTTTTGATAAATAATTCCTCTGTTCACATAGAAATATGCATCAGGTAATAATTTTATAGCATTTGTATAATTTTCTATTGAGTCATCATAATTTCCTTTTTTAAAATTTGCATCAGACATCAATGCATAAACATAAGCTGATTCTTCCAATTTTAATGCTTCGTTAAAATCTTCAATAGCTTTATCAATTTGTCCGTTTAACAATTCTGTTTTTCCTCTTGCAACATATGTGCATGAAGATATTTCAAGTTCTAATGAGGAAGTATAATCTCCAATTGCACCATTATAATTATTTAATTCATATTTAACATTGCCCCGTTCAAAGAACAAAGTATAATCATCCTTTTCTGATTTTAATACTTTTGTATATTCCATAAGAGATTTATAGTAATCGCCATTTTCAGCCAACTGTCTTGCTTTCGTGACAGTGTCTTCTTCAGCAAATAAATTTGTTAAAAAAAACAAAAATGAAAATAGTAAAAAAATTTTTTTAATCATAGAATTATAAAACCTCAAACTTGTTTAACATAAAATCTTTAAAACTACACTCATATTTTTTTACATCATTAAAATAATTTTCAAACCTTTTAAAAATATCTCTTCTTTTCTGTATTAAACTAAAATAATCTTTTATTTCATAAAGAATAGTATCCTGATTAATAGTATTTGTACTTAATTTTTCTAAAATACTCTTATTTCTATTTATATATCTGTTAGGATTAACTACTGATATTTTAGGAAGATCATTTGTTTTTACCTTTCTTAAATTATATGTTTTTGAAAGGATATAAGAAAAAAATCTGTCTGCTTCGGGTAAAGAATAACCAATAAAACACCAATGATCCGCTTTTTGCAATATATCTTCTACTTTACTCCATATCTGCATTATATATTTATTCTCATAAATTCTGTTATTTGTAGGATGAATAATATAAGGTTCCACCGAAGAAAGTCCGCAATTATAACATTTTTTCTTTCCTATAAGATCTAACGGATTTCCCTGTTTTGATATTTTAGAAAACACTTTACCGCAAGACTTACAAAAAACCCAATTTATTGAACCGTGCGGTCTTAATAAATTTATCTTTCTTTTTCTCGGTCTGTGAAACCATTTTTCCTGCTCATAATTTCCTAAATCTATACCAAAATCCACATCAAAACTTTTATTTTCATCTTCATCATACATGGATAACAAAACTCTATCCAAACAAATATCGTAATTAAATGTTATAAATGATAAATTTATTTCGGCTTGATTTTTGAATCCTTCATATATTTTTTGACCCAATAAAGTATAAGGACTCTTTGGATTTTTATTAAAAATATTATGTTCTTTTAATTTTGCATCTGTCAAAGTTGCAAACATTATACCTTTCAGTAAACTGTCATAATATTTTTTTATCTTTTCTATTTGTATACTGCCTATATTTTCATTTTTGGATATAGCTGTTTCTAATACATTAAAAATATTTTCCAAAGAAATGTTATCTGTTGCTTTACTACCCGTAAAAATATTTTTCAAAAGAGATTTTATTTCATTCGAAACTCTCTTATATTCTTGTATATGTGAGCCTTCTTTATTTTTAAAGGCAAATTCTTGTTTTAATATATTTGTTAAAATTTCATCTTGTATAGGAAGGTTATCATCTTTACTGGCACCAGCTCCCATAATAAACACATAATTTTTTTTAGTGTTTAACAGAAATTTATTCATTTGATTGTTCCAATATAATGTTATAATCCTCTCTGGTAATATCTTCCGTAGGAATAATATCTATTTCCTTTTTAAACAATTCAAATAATCTTTTTTTCCTTTCATTAAAATAATGTGCAACATCCGGATGCAATTTTATTTTTATTTTCCCAAAAAATTTATCTATTTTCATTTGTTCTATTTCCTGACAAACCGAAATAAAGACAGATTCTTTTGATAATATAAGTCCAAGCCCGTGACAAGTCGGGCAAGTATCGCCAAGCAATGCAAAAAGAGATTCTCTTTTTCTTTCTCTTGTCATTTCTATAAGTCCAAGATGAGTAATAGGCCATATCTTTATTTTTGCTTTGTCATGTCTGGTAGCTTCTTTTAAAGCTTCCAAAACTTTTTTCCTGTTTTTTTCTTTTTTCATATCAATAAAATCTATAACTATGATTCCACCGATATTTCTTAATCTTAACTGTCTTGCAACTTCTTGTGCTGCTTCTATATTTGTTATTGTTCCGACTTCTTCCTGTGTATTATTATTTCCTACAAACTTTCCACTGTTAACATCTATAGCACATAAAGATTCTGCTTCTTGAATAATTAAATAACCGCCTGATTTTAATCTTGCCTTATTTGATCTTAATCTTTTAATTTCTTCTTCTATTCCGTAAGCTTTAAATATAGGTTGTTTACCCTCATATAAAGCAATTCTGTCTTCAAGTTCAGGAGAAACGGTTCTGACAAAATCGACAACATCATTTAACTCTTTTTGATTGTCTATTTGCATCAACTTAACATCTTCGGTAAAATGATCTCTAACTGTCTGAAAAACAACACCTAAATCTTTATGAACACATGTCCCGCACTTTGAATTGTTAAATCTGTTTATTATAGATGCCCACAATCTTGAAAGATATTTCATTTCTTTTTCTATTTCTTCTTCGGTTGCATCTTCAGCTTCGGTTCTGACAATAATTCCGCCGGCAAGATTTTCTTTCAATTTTTTTACAATATTTTTTAATCTGTTATATTCTTCTTTATCTTCTATTTGTTTTGAAACACCTATCCTTTTACTGAAAGGCATATACACTAAAAGTCTTCCGGGTAATGATATATCCATTGTAACTTTAGGACCTTTGGTACTAATAGGTTCTTTATAAATTTGAACCATTATATCCTGACCGACTTTTAACATTTTTTCTATATTTTTTTCATTTTTTGAAGCAACAATATCCGCTATTCCCAAATATGCACTTTTCCCGAATCCTATATCTATAAAAGCAGATGATAATCCGGATACAATATTTTGAACTTTACCTTTATATATATTGTTTAAAAGTTTTTCGGTTTCTCTTCTTTCAATAAAAATATCAGATAGTCTGTCATTTTCTAAAATGGCTACTCTTGTTTCTTCAAATGTTCTGTTTACTATAATTTCTTTACTCATTTTCTGTCTAAAACTCTCTCTTGTTAATTAATGATTTTATTTTCTTTTAGGAAGTCATACATTTTTTTTGCAAAACGATAAACAACAAAATCGGAGTTATCTTCAACATCCGCCTTATTATCTATATACAAAACTCTTGAAGTATTTTTAACATATTCGGAAATCAAAGAATTTATAGGAATATCTTCAGGATAACTTGTAAAAATAAGTTTTGTGTTTGATACTATAGCTTTATTTTTAATTTTTTCCATATCAGATAAAATCCAATCATTTATAATTTTTATTTTTTCATCATAATTAATAGTATTTATAGCCAGTATTGCTTCCAATTCCTCATTTGGAGATGTAATGTACTCATTTAAACATCTTGCAAAATATAATACTTCTGCCGTAATTTCGCCTTTATATGACATATACAATAAAACTAAACCTTTATAACAAATATTGTCTTTATTTAGCGGATCAACTAATATACCATCCTCAAAACATTGTAAAGCTTTAAATTCACAATCCTTAGCATTTTCGGATAAATATGCCGAACCTAAAGCATAATACAACATACTTTGGGATGGTTTTTTTTCTAAAATAGAACTTAAAAACATCTTTGCTTCCTCATATTTATTAGCTCTAATTAATGTCCAAGCATATCTATAGGTTTCTAATGTTGCCATCAAATTATTATCTATTATAAAATTATTTTTTAAAGCATAAAAATT
>JAFXOB010000047.1 GCA_017529005.1 Elusimicrobiota bacterium | reverse complement strand
TTTTATTTTTAAATCTTCGGAAAATAAGGGTTATACACATATAGAAAATGGATATTTAACATTAAGTATAGATGGTTGGGACAGATTTAATAAACTAAAAATAGGAAAAACGGATTCAAATAAAGCTTTTCTTGCTATGAAATTCAATTCGGAATTTATAACTGATGATTTAATAAGTAAAATGAAAAATAGTTTAGAAGAAATTGGATATCAATTAGAAAGTTTACAAGACAGACCTCAAGCTGGTTTAATAGATGCTAATTTAAGGCAAAGAATAAAAAGTTCTAAATTTTTAATAGTTGATTTGTCAGATGCTAACAATGGAGCTTATTGGGAAGCTGGTTATGGAGAAGGGTTAGGAAAACCTGTAATATATATTTGTGATAAAGGGAAATTTGATAAAACAGCTCATTTTGACACGAATCATCATTTGACTGTTATGTATGATAAAAATTGTACTGATGAAAACAATGCTTTTCATATAAATAATTTTTTAAAAAAGTTACAAGATGTAATAAAAGAATCTTTGTAAATATATAAAAACTAAAATAAAACTTATAAAAAGAAAAAGTTTTTAAGGATATGAAGCGATGAAAAAAATAATAAAAAAGTTAAAAAAGAGTGTTCGATTTTTAAAAGAAAAAGATAGTGATTTGATAGAAAGATTGGTTCAAGAGCAAGCTTTATCACATAGAATTGCTCATTATTTTGAGAAATTATTAAGTAATTATTCTTGGTATAAAGAATCTTCTTTAGCTGTAGACATAGAATATAACAAAAATATTGATAGTGAAAAAGTACTACCTAAAGAGAAATGTAAATTTTGTGATGGAATAATTTGTGGTGGAACAAAATGTTATATAAAAGAAAAAAATTGTAAGGGAGAAAAGCTATTACCTAAAAAATGTAGACCAGATATTTCATTACATAAACGTGGAACTCATGATAAAAACATTTTAGTTGTTGAAATAAAGAAAGAGAAAAAAAGAGATAAAAAGGATTTTGCCAAATTGTCTATACTTACTTGTTATAAAAATGTATATAAATACGAAATTGGAGTGTATATTGATATAGAAAAAGATGATAAACCAGAATATGTATTTTTTTATAAAGGAGTAAAAACAAAAGAAAAAGATCTTTCGTTGAAAAAAATAGAAGATATATTAAAGTTAAACTCCGAGACCAGGATTCAAACCTAAAAATAACAAAAAATGCAGGCAACGGGAAGCGAACTAAAAAAATTAGCAGATCCGTCCAAGGGATAAGGGGGAAGGTTCAACTCCTCTTCAGGGCGATTTTTTAACTAGAAAACTCCGAGACCGGGATTCGAACCGGACATCGCCTTGAGAGGGCGATGTCTTAAGCTGTCGTTTTTCTCTGCTCCGTTTTTTGCCGTTGCAGTTAGCTGTTGCCGTTAGAGAACGAATAGGTTGAGACGAACTGAAGTATTTTAAAGTTGCAGTGTACATTTCGCGAAAGCGGTACATAAGATTTTAAAATACAAAAGTGTAGTCCAAAATATTTGTTCGATATAAATAAAAATTTTGCTTAGATATATGCTATAATCTATTTTTGTTAAAAGACAATTAGTATAAGAGGGGAAAAATGAAAAAAATTTCAATTTTGCTTGTAACATTGTTTGCTTGTTTAGGTTGTACAACTTATAATACCGAAATAAAAAATAATTCTTATGCACCGGTTGCTTCAATGCAAATTTTAAGAAATGCACCTTTAATGAGAACTGCAGAATCCATTTTGTTTTTTGATAAAGACAATATTGCAAATATTGACGAACTCTTTAAATACAAAAATAATAACGATAAATATTTTTGGCTTAAGCAAGATGAGACTTCAAAATTGTATGTATTAACAAAAACCATAGATTCTTTTTTGGCAAACAAAAATAAAATATTTACTGTTCCGGTATATGTTAGTTTCAGATATATGCAGGATTTGGTAAACACTGCAGGCAGTAATGAAGAAGTTGATATATTAGAAAATAAAACAACAGTAACAAAAGAATCCAAAAATTTAAAATACGAAACGGAAAGAAAAGAATTTTTTAAAGACGAAATAATTAAAAACTTATATTTGGACGGCTTAAATATCGTTGAAGATTACGATAAAGCAACATATTTAATGAATATTACCACCATTGAAGACGGTGTTATGGATAAATTCAAATTTGGTTTCTTTTATGTATTTTGGAAAACTTCCGGAATAATTTCTTTAAAAGTTGAATTTATAGATATAAAAGAAAAGAAAGTAATATTAGAATACTACATGAAAAACAGGTCTATTTATAAAGATACCAGATACATTTATTTTATTCCTAAAATACAGATGACCGAAGATTTGGAATACGAATATTAAGCTAAAATTTTGGTATCCAGCAAGGAACTTCTTTAAGGTATTTTTCATAAGAAGCACCGAACCTTTTTTTAAGTTGCGGTTCTTCTACATAATGAATATATAAAAGGTTTATAAAAGTAAAAGCTAAAAACCATAAAAACAGTGCTACCGACATTGTTATGCAAAATTCAGTATAAAGTAAAAATATTACACCGCTTATCATAGGGTTTCTTACATACTTGTAAGGACCTGTTACAACAAATTTTTGCGGCGGTGCCCACGGTGCCGGTGTGCCGTTGCCTTTAGATTTAAAGGTTAACATACTCCAAATAGCAAAAAATAAGCCGATAATGCCGGTAATTAAACTAAAAACGATTTGTAGTACACTTGGACGGTTAAAAATAAAACTTGTTAAATAAAGCAAAATAGCCGGTATTATAATTAAAACATTTACCGGCAAAATAATTATTGCCGCTATCCAATTATCAAGTAATTTACTTTTCAAGCTTTTCATGATATTAGTATACTAATATTTCAAAAACTTGTATAGCACAAAATGACAACAATCATTCAACCTTTCAGCTGTCGTTTCCGTCGTTGTCGTTGTCGTTTGTAGCATTCAAAGGATTTTCAGATTTTAAATTATAACGAAGTATTTGGGGAATGAAGTGTACATAAAATAAAGCGATAGCGGTTGGTACTCGATTGAGCCAAATACAAAGTTATAATTTAAAAGATAAATCCGTTTCGCTAAAAAGGTTTAATTATATTATTGACACTAAAAATAAAAAAGAGTATAATCAAAAGAAACTAAATAAAGATATTGAGCAAAGGTGCTTAAAGCTAAAGTCTTTAAGCACCTTTATTTGTGAAATGAAAAAATGTTCTTAAAAAGCACAATATTGAGTTTAGTTTTAAACCTATAAATTTTAAAATTTATAAGTTTAGGAGGTACCTTTTATGAACGAAACAAATTTGTTGTTGGTATGTTCAGAAAAACAAGCAGAAGAATTAAAGGCACTTCTATCACTATCCGCAAGTAATTTTGTAATTACACACATAGATAAATCGGGAAACGAAGTTTTAAGAAAAGTTAATCAGGTTGTACCGGATATTATTATAACGGACTATTCTTTGGAAGATATGAACGGCTACGAACTTGCCGTAAAAATAGAAGAATTAAAAATTTGTCCTACAATAATATTAGCTAACTCTTTACAAAGTGACAACATAGATGAACTGAAACAAGGTTCTTTAGATATATTTTGTATAACTAAACCGATAAACAAACAAGTTTTAATTCATACTACCGAACTTGCTGTCAGGTTATCTCACAAGTTTCGCAGTATAGAAGAAAAAATTAACAGTCTTGAATATCAAATAGAAGAAAGAAAAAATGTTGACAGAGCACGAGGCATATTAATGAAAAAGTTTGATATGGACGAAGATAGTGCATATAAAAATTTAAGAAAGAAAGCTATGGATTCGGGAAGAACAATAAACGATATAGCAAAAACAATAATAAAGATGTTTGAGAAGTTTAAAGAGGAAGAAGAGTAAAATAACGGATTATAGGGTGATAAGGTTATGTGGTTATAGGTTGAAAATAATAACTAACAAATAACTTATAACCTAATAACCCATAAACTATAAACTAAAATTGCGGAGCAATTTTATGATAAACAACTTGAAAAGGAAAAAAGCGGTATTGGAACTTTCAAACGGTATGAAGTTTGAAGGTAAACTTATAGGATACGATGCTGCCGTAAGCGGGGAAATGGTTTTTAATACCGGTATGCTCGGTTACAGTGAATCAATGTCGGATCCGTCCTATATCGGGCAAATTCTTGTTTTTAGTTTTTGTCTTATAGGAAATTACGGTGTACCTAAATTGGAAAATGATAACTTTTTAACTGCATTAGGGCACGAAAGTTCATCTATAAAAACTCAAGGAATAATAGTATCCGAGATATTTGATGAAAGTTATCATTATGGCAGTATGATACCTCTTGAACAGTGGATGATAGAACAAAAAGTTCCGGGAATTGCCGGTATAGATACAAGGTATTTGGTTCAAACAATAAGAAACACAAGAAATCTGTTCGGATGGATAGTTCCGGAAGGTTGCAAAAAAGAAAACACAATAAAAAAGTTTCCGTTTATAGAAAACTTTACAAAAGATGAATATGTAGATCCGTCAAAATTTAATCTTATGCCGACAGTATCTACAAAAGAAAGAAAAGTGTTCGGAACCGGCAAGAAAAAAGTTGCCGTTGTAGATTGCGGTGTAAAATGGAACATATTAAGAATGCTTGTAGACAGAGGTTGCCAAATAGAGTTGGTACCTTGGGATACGGACTTTTCTACCGTTGAAGCAGACGGTTGGCTTATAAGTAACGGTCCGGGAGATCCAAGAAATACCGGTGATTTGGTAGAAAGAGTAAAAGAATTATTAAAAGGTGATAAACCTGTTTTAGGTATATGCTTGGGACACCAAATAATATCTCTTGCAAGTGGTGCAAAAATTAAGAAAATGCCTTACGGACACAGAAGCCATAACCAACCGGTATTTATTATTCCGGGACAAAAGGCATTTATGACGAGCCAGAACCACAGTTATATGGTGGATCCGACAACAATAGCAAAAGATTGGTCTTTATGGTTTGAAAATGCAAACGATAAAGGTGTTGAAGGTATAAAACATAAAACTAAACCGTTTATGTCGGTACAGTTTCATCCGGAAGCATCCAGCGGACCTAACGATACGGCTTGGATACTTACGGAATTTATAAACAAATTATAAAATTGCCAAAGGCAATTTTTGATAAATTGTTAGATTTTTTGCATAGCAAACAATTACCACTGAAATCACAAAGTGATTTCAAAGACCGCAGAGTTGTAGACGAACCGAAGTATTTTGCGACTGCAGTGTACAAAGTAAAAGCGGTAGCGAATGTTACATAAAGGAGCAAAATACAAAGGTGTAGACAAAAATATGCGGTCGCTATAGTTTTTTAGAGGAAATTTTTATGATATTAAACTTTTTAAAAACCAAAGGAAATAAAAAACAAAAAGTAATTCTGCTCGGTTCGGGAGCATTATCTATAGGACAAG
>JAFXOB010000046.1 GCA_017529005.1 Elusimicrobiota bacterium | reverse complement strand
TCCGGGGTATGTGATTTTGTATATGATGGTTCTCGATGGAATTTAATAGGTAATTATCTTGATCCTTCATCTACTGCATCAAAGTTAGGGGATTCGGAATCAGGTTTTACTCCCGAAAATGTTATTACCGTTTGGGCAAAAGATTCAAGCGGTAAACAAGGCTGGGTTTCTTTAGATGATAATGCAGGCAATAACGGACAAATTATTTCTGGTGCCGATCTTGCGGAAATTTATCAATCAACGGAAAAACTTGTACCTGGTGATGTCGTTTCAATAGATACAACAAAAGATAATGCAATAGTAAAAACAAAGGTTGCCTAAGATACGTTGGTGGCAGGTGTTATATCTACCGAACCGGGTGTATTGATGAATCAAAAAGAGAAAGGATATAAATTAGCATTAGTAGGTAAAGTTCCGACAAAAGTTTGTAATGAGGGCGGAGCTATAAAGAGAGGAGATTTGTTGGTATCCGCCTCTATACCGGGATATGCAAAGAAAGCAGGTGATAACCCGAAAGCAGGTACAGTTATCGGAAAGGCACTTGAAAATTTAGATTCTCAAAAAGGGACCATATTGGTTTTGGTGAACTTACAATGATAAATAAAAAAATTATTTTATCTTTTTTTATGTTGTTTGTTTTTTCATTAATCATTTATGCAGACGGGAAAAATTTTGTTGCAATGCTGAACGGAGCAGTTACGGCAAGTTCTCCCAATACTACAAATTATGCATTTGTGGGACAGTCTGTTGTTTTTGATACAACAGAAACAAAAACATCTGTTTCGCAATCAGCATTTGCTTCGGTTTTTTATAGTGTTCAAAGTGATACCATAACATTCACAAATAATACCAGTTCGGAAGCATTTACGGATATTAAAATTCCTTTAAAAGTTACTATAAAATCAACAGGCGATAAGATAGAAAAAATACAATACAGAATTTGGCAAGGTGAAAATCCTAATTGGAATGATTGGGATACAAGTCCTGCAATTGATTACAGCTTTTCTGCTAAAACGGAAGTTGAATTTTCAACAAATGTTGTTTTCTCTCAAGGATATACAGTTAATTTCTTTAGAGTTTATGCACAGTTGGAAGACGGTTCTAAGAGATGGTCCGGTGATTATACCGTAAATATATCTTCCGGATTGGCACAAAATATAACATTTACATCGCCTGATCCTCTTACAAAATTGGCAACATTGGATCCTTTGGTTGAGACAACGGATTATTCAATAAATTTAACAACTGCAACAATTACTTTATATAAAGGTAATAGTGCTTTGTCCGGAAATGAAATTTATAGCGTGGAACTTACATCTTCCACAAACGAAACTTACAAAATGTACGATGCTGAAAAAGGAAAAATTTCTTATACTCATTCTGATTTTATAAAGATTTATAATGAACAACACGGAACATCATTACCTTTAACATTAACACAGAATGCTTATTATACTATGGAAATAAAAACCGTAAACGGAACAGATACCGTAACATTTAAAGCTTTGTCCGGCGGAGTTGCGGATATATTGACTTATCCTTCACCGTTTAATCCTAAGAAAGAAAAAGTAAAAATCAGATATTTATTGGCAAAAGATGCAAGAGTTACGATAAAGTTATACGATAAAGCAGGTAAGATTGTATGTAAATTAATTCAAAGTGAACAAAGATCGGCAGGAACAAATGAAGAATTATGGGACGGTAGAAATTATGCAGGAGAAATTCTTGCAACAGGTGCATATATAGTTGAAATAATTGCTAATAGCTCGTCGGGATCGGACAGAAGGTATACGGCATTAGCTATAGTGGGAAAATAATATGAAAAGAATAATAAATAAATTATCATTAATTTGTGTTTGTTTAGTCTTTTTAGGGGTAACAACTGTTTTTGCTGGAACGGATGCTGCCGCTTTTTTAAAGAAAAGTGTCGGTGTTAAAGCTGTAGGTATGGGAGGTGCTTTTACATCTATTGCAGATGATACTTCTGCTATTTATTGGAACCCTGCAGGTTTGGCTCAAATACAAGATTATTATTCCGTATATGCAATGGGAACAACCGGTGCATCGGATAAATATCCGGGTTTAAAAGATGTAATTCCTACACATCAATTTTTTGCATTTTCAATTCCGTTACAAAAATTTACCGATATACTGGGGAAAACAGTTATAGGTGTCGGTTATATATCATCAAAAATGGATAATATTCAACATACGAGTTCCGGCGGTGAAAGACTTGGAACTATAAGTGATACCGATAATGCATATTATTTATCCGCAGGTATTCCGTTATGGCAATCAACTACAAGTTTGTATATTGGTGCTTCATTAAAATATATAACTAAAAAAACGTCTGATGTTGGAGTATCGGATAGCGGTTTGGATATAGATGCCGGTGTTATATATTCAGTAGATGCAGAAAATTACGGATTAATAAATTTCGGTGCGATATTCCAAAAAGGTGTTAATATGGGTGATGACAGTGCACCTATGACTACAAAAGTCGGTGTTTCCGATAAACTTCTTTTTGTAGATAAATTTCAACTTACCGGAGCATTGGATTTAGTTCAAAGACAAAATGAACCTTTAAGCACTAATGCCGGATTGGAATTTGGTGTTATAGATATATTTAAAACGGATTCATTCGGTATAAACGGTATATTCTTGAGAGGCGGTTTAGAAGGATATGCTATTGAAAACAGATATGATATTACTTCTGATTATAACGAAACAGTGTCGTATAATTTTGGTTTGGGTTTTGATTTCTCAATAATGAAAACAGTTTTACAATTAGATATAGCAATTTGCAGCGGTAATATTTTTGATCAAAATACAAAGTTTGCACTTAATTTCTTTTTCTAGAGGCTAAATTATGAATAAAAAATTTTTGAGTGTAGCAATTTCATTGTTTTTGCTTTTAAGTATGGTTGATTTTTCTTTTGCAGCAAAGAAAGATGTTACTGATCCTGTTTTGCAACAAATAATTTCGGAATTAAATGACAGAATGCCGCGATTTATAAATAAATACGGGGCAGCTGTTTTTGTTGCGGATGAGCAAATAACAAGAGGAGCTTTATTACAGGCTTTATATGAGTTTGATAAAAAATCTTCAGGCTCGTCAACATCTTCTTCGGTATCTTCAGCAGATGTTATTTCTAAAAAAGATTATGATGCATTAAATGCAAAGGTTGTTGCTTTGGAAAAGAAGTTAAGAAACGGAGGCAGCGGTTCGGGAGGAGGCAGTTCTTCTGTTGATATTATTCAAGTGATGAATGATTTAGAACCAAATATGCCGATGATTTTAGATAATACTTTATCTTCTTCAAAAGTTTTTAAAGATTTAGAAGCAAAAGTAAATTCCGGTACAATAAGTGGCGGTGCAGCGGCAAGTTCCGGAGGAGTTTCTCAAGCACTTGTAACAAGTTTGCAGAGAAATGTTAGTGAGTTAAGTAATAAGGTTAACAGCATGGAAACAACATTGGCAAAAAAAACGGATTCTAAAACAGATGTTTCATCTGCAGTTTTGAAAGATTTGCAAAAGAATATTAATGATTTAAATACAAAATTCAATAATATGGAAACAAATTTGGCAAAAGGCGGAAGCGATTCTAAAACAAATATTTCTTCATCCGTATTAAAAGATTTGCAAAAGAATATTAATGATTTAAATACAAAATTCAATAATATGGAAACAACATTGGCAAAGAAAACAGATTCCAAGTCTGATATTTCAAAAACAACATTAACGGATATGCAAAAAAGTATTAGCGATATGAATTCAAAAATTAACAATGTTGAAACTTCGTTGGCATCTTTAGGAAAAGATAATTCAAAAGTAAGTTCATCCGCAAATAATGCACAGGTTTTATATGAAATAAAAAATTTTAAAAATGATATAAATACCGTAAATAAAAAAATAGCTGATATGGAAACAAAACTGGCAAATTCAAAAAGTACGGCTTCCGTTTCAAATTCGCCGTCACAAGAAGAAATTAATAGTCTTAAAAAGACTCTTGTTCAAATGCAGCAAAGTTATGTTACTTTAGGTAAAAGATTGGATAGTATGGAAAAAGAACAATCTTTGTTGGCATCATCGTCATCCGGTAATTCCACTGCTTTAAGTACGGCACAGATGAGACAGATAAATTCTAAAATAAATTCTATAAGAGAAGAAGTAGATAATATTAAAATCGGTAAATCAAGTACTGTTTCGAATGATAAAAGTTCTGCAGATATTAAAAAAATAGAAAAAAGATTATCTAATTTAGAAAATTCAGAAAGATCAAGCAGATCCGGCGGTAGCTCTGAATCGGGGTCGGGATCAAGTAAAACAAGTACGGTTGCAAAGGTAAGTTTAGGGTTGTCTTTAGTAGCAGCATTATTTATAGCCAGATAAAAGGAGTCTTAAATGCCAAGACTATTAGTTAAGAAAAAAGAAGAAATTATATCAGAGTATATTTCCAAAAAAAACAAATTAAGAATTTTTATAGGAAGTAAAAAGGGAAATGATATTGTAATTCCCGATAAAAATGTATCCGAGCATCATTGTACAATAATATTTGAAAACAACAGTTATACATTGAAAGATCAAAATACCATAATGGGTACTCAAATAAATTTTCGTTCGATAACGGAAGCAACACTAAATTTCGGTGACGAAATTTGTATAGGTGATTATAAAATATTATTTTTGGATGATGCTTTAAATAAACAAGATGTAGTTATTCCGCAATATTATTTCATAGGAATTTACGGGAAGTTTTACGGTAAAAAATATTTTTTAAAATCTAACGGTGATACTTTTATAGGCAGAGAAAATTTATCTCCGAGAGGTATAGAAAACGATGTGGTTTTATCCGGAGATATGACGGTATCAAAAGGTCATGCAAAAATCAGTGCCGTTCAGGGACAATATACCATTACCGATGTTGGTAGTACCGGTGGTGTTGCCATAAACGGTGAAAAATTAGGTCAATTAAACAGTTCCCAATTAGCACTCGGTGATGAAATTTCTATAGGAAGAACTATTTTTAGAGTTGTAGATTATTTTACGGAAGATTATTCTTTACCCGCAAAACAGCATTTATTGGCTTTAAAACTTTTTAGAATTATAAAAATATTATTTACAATTCTGATATTAGCTTTTTCATGTATTTCGATAGGTATAGGTTACACTTCTTTTTCTCTGTTAAATTCTGCACCTTCGAAATTAAGTTTATCTTTAGATTTGAACTGGAATAAAGAAATCCCTTTAAGAGCAGATACTTCAAATTACGATATATCAACAACACCTGTTATAGGTGATTTTGATGGTGATGGTACTAACGATGTTGCTATGTTAAGTAGTGCTGGATTTTTGTATGCATGGAGTGGTAAAACTGGTGATAAATTATGGAAGCCTATAGAAATATATAATTCAGGTATCGCTTCTTTAGTTTGTGATGATGTTAATAATGACGGCATTCTTGATATTATTGCTGTGTCGGAATCCTCTTTGATTTATATTATTGACGGGCAAACCGGAAATATTATAAGAAGAGAAGTACTTGGCGGTGTTATTTCCGCAATGACACCGGTTGTTTGTGATTTGGACGGTAACGGTAAAAAAGATATTGTTGTTGCTTCCGAGGACGGAACGGTTCATTTCTTGTATTCTCCTGGTTTTGACAGTGATTATTTAAAATATTCTGAATTTATTGACGGTCCGTTGTATGCAAGTCCGGTAATTTTATCAAGAAAAGATTTTTCTCCTTTTGTTGTAATTGCAAATTATGACAGTAAAGTTTATTTTATTGACGGAAAAACAAGAACAAAGAAAACCGTAAATTTATCTGAATTGACAGGGAAAGCTCATCTTGTTGCAGGAGCACCGGCAATAGGAGATATCAATGGTGATGGTATAGATGAAGTTGTTGTTCAATCAAATGTACCGCAATATGTATCGGCTATAGATACATCTAAATTTTCTGTCATGTGGACATATTTTATAGAACCAGTTCCGCCTGCAAATTTAAGATCTAATGCATCTCCTGTTATTGCGGATTTTAACGGTGATGGAATTTGTGATGTTGCTGTTGTTTCCGCAAACGGAACAGTTCAAATATTAAAAGGAAAAACGACCTATCCGTCCGGTGAAATGTTATGGAAATTAAATATTCAAGAATCTAAAAGGTTGATTTCTTCTCCATCTGCTTATGATTTTGATAAGGATGGTATTCCGGAACTTGTTTTTGGAACTGAAGACGGAAGAATAATTGTTGCAAAAAGTAATGTAAAAAGAAAAGAATTAGAAATAATGACAGATATTAAAGCAAGTAATTTAGCTATAACATCAACACCTTTACTTGCAGATATTAATGCCGATAAAAAAATAGAAATATTGTATACAAATTTACAGGATTCAATACAAGTAATTAACACTAATGCAAAAACAATAAAAAATCTTAGAATTTGGCCGATGTTTTTAGCAAATCCTCAACATACTTCTCATTTTTCTTTAAAAGATTATAAAAATAAATATTTGTATATGATGTTGATAGGACTCTCTTTATTATTATTATTTGGTTTCTTTAAAATCAGAGGCAGTATAAAAAAATCTAAAAAGAGAGTAAAAGTTATTTATCTATGATGATATTTAATTCTGCAAAAACCAGTACCGGAATTGTTAGAACAGAAAATCAAGATTGTTTTGGCGTAAAACAAGAAAGAGATTTCTTTTTTGTTTGTGATGGTATGGGCGGCGGTGTTGCCGGTGATTTTGCAAGTAAATGTGCCGTAGATGTAATTCTCTCTTTATATGATAAGTTAAACAAACAGGATTGTATAGAAGTTTTAGGTCATGAGTTTGAAAACTATAATGAAGAAATTATTAAGCCTATAGCTTTGATAAAAATTGCAAACAGACATCTTAATAATTTAACCAGAAAATATCCGAAATTAACCGGAATGGGAACAACTTGTACAGGTGTTTGGTTTGATAAAGATAACAATTTAGTTCATATATATAATGTGGGTGACAGCAGAGTATACAGAATAAGAAATGGTAAACTTCAACTTTTAACAACAGATCATTCTAAAATAAAAGAGCTTATTGACAGCGGTAAAATGACACAAGAAGAAGCCAAAATGGCTGAAATTCAAAGTATGATAACAAGAGCTCTTGGAATAAATAAAACAGTTAAAGTTGATTATAAATCAGAAATCGTAAAAAACGGTGATATATATGTATTGTGTACGGACGGTTTAAACGGTGAATTGTCGGATTTTACTATAAATGATATTGTTAATTTAAACAAACCCGATGTTGAAACTATATCCGAAGAATTGATTAAATCCGCAAATAATGCGGGTGGAAGAGATAATACTACGGTTATATCAATAAGTATACAAAAAGAGGGGCGTAATATTTCCGCTTTAGATCCTTTTAATAATTTATGTCAAAAAGAAATTATAGTTTTCGGTGATGAAAGTTCCGAACAATCGTCAAAAGAAGATTTATTAATTCATGATTTTGAAAAATCTTTTTCCGTTCCTATTCCCAAATTGGCCAAAAAGAAAAATTTGTTGAAGAGTCCTATCCTTATTGCAATCTTGTTGGTATTGCTTTTTATATTGGGCTTTTCTTTATATACGGCATTGTTTAACAGGAAAGGGGAGCAAAGAAGTATAGTTGAATTAACAGGAAATGTATCCGGAGTAAGCTTGGAAATAAAAACTTTATCAAAAGAAAAAATAAATGAAATAATTAATACAAAAGATAAAGTTTTTAGAATGCAAATTTTACAGGAATGTTTTCTTAATTATGATGTGGATCTTATTGCTATGCCGAATGTTACAATATCAATAACTTTAGGTGATCAAAATAAATTTATGGGTGTTTCAGGTTATAAACCTACCGATATAAAGTTACCCAGAGGTACATATTTGTTAACATTATCTTACCCTGATTATAAAATATTAGACGGGAATTTTAATTTAAAAGATAGTATGGAAATATATTTG
Organism: Elusimicrobiota bacterium; assembly: GCA_017529005.1. Classification (GTDB taxonomy): domain Bacteria; phylum Elusimicrobiota; class Endomicrobiia; order Endomicrobiales; family Endomicrobiaceae; genus Ruminimicrobiellum. The sequence goes on along the minus strand of JAFXOB010000046.1, from coordinate 2,989 downwards.
GAAAGTTCAGAAAAATTATCTAGTTTATCTGTGATTATGGTTCCGGAAAAAGAGTTTACTAACATTTAAAGGAGATAAAATGGAACAAAAAAAGAAAATTTTAATTATAGATGATGATGAGGCTTTTTTAGAAACGTTTGCTTTGATTTTAAAAGAAGAAAAATTTGATGTTTTTGATGCAACAACCGCGGAAAGCGGTTTTGAAGCTGTTGTTGTTTATAAACCGGATTTAATTATATTGGATAAAAATTTGCCGGATAAAAGCGGTTATGAAGTTTTGGCTTCAATTAAGAAAAGTAAAGATTTTTTTTCTATACCTGTAATGTTAATAACAGCAGATACGGCTTTACTTGTTGATGAAGCATTTGATAAAGGTGCAGATGATTGTATATTTAAGCCTATAAATCAGCAAGATATTATAAAAAGGATAAATAAAATATTAAAATGAAAAATAGTATAAATAAAATATTTTTATATTTGTTTATTGGTTTATTTTTTTGTGTAAATTTGTTTGCGGATGATTTCGTTTATGTTTTAAATCCTGATCCTTATTCACAATCTGCCGGTGCAAGTATATTGTCTTTATCACCGTCTGTTTTCGGTTTTTTTGTGAATCCGGCATCAAATTATAAAAATTTTTCAAAAGAACTTCAGTTTTCCTACATGTCTTTTTATGACAGGAATTATGGCGGGAATATAGGCTTTTTACTGCCTACGGAAAAAAGCGGAAACTTCTCTTTTATTGTTTCCGGTATGGATTGCAATAAAGATTCTATGTTTAGAAATTATATTATGGCGGCAATCAATTATGTTTATCCGCTAGTCACAAGATTTCCTTCTTTTATAGAAAACGGAGCTGTCGGTGCAACTTTAAAATTTTATAATATTTCCGTAAATGAATCCGAAGATTCAGATAAGTCCATGACTTTATTTAGTTTCGATTTAGGTTTTATATATTCATTGGATTTTATAGATGATGATTTAACAGGTGCTTTGGCATTAAAAAATTTTGGTAATGATTTTGATATAGATATACCTGATATCGAAAAGAAGCAATCTCAAAATTTCAGCGCTTCACTCAGATACTTCTTGTCAGAAGATTATAAAGTGTCCATAATGGCGGATTTAGTTAAAAATTTTCAAATTATGGATTTGGGATATGCTTGTGCGGTTGAAACGATTCCTTTTTATCCGTTTTCATTAAGAATCGGTTGGAGAGATTACAGAGATGGTTTTAATAAAGGTATAACCGCGGGTTTTGCACTTAATTTTGATAAAGTAAATTTATCTTATGCTTTTTCCGATTTATTAGATACCGACGATGATCAACATATCTTTTCTTTGGGCTTTGTTTTCGGAAAAATTTCGGATACGGGAAAAGCTTATGATCATCATGTAGGGTATTACTTAAAAAAAGCAAAAGATGAGTATAACAGAAAAAATTATATCTCTGCAAAGAAACAATTTGAAGATATATTAAGTGTTTACCCTAATGAACCTGTTTCCAAACATTATATTCAACTTTTAACGGAAGATTTGGATCAAACAGAAATGGATTTTGCAAACAAAATAGAAAAATATCTTGCAAGAGCGGATTCTGCTTTATTAAGAAATGATTTTATAAAAGCACAAAAATATTATACAAAAGTTTTACAAATAGACAGTTCAAATCCTACTGCAAGAGAAGGAATTATAAAGGTAAATTCGGAAATTAAAGAACAGGAAATATATGCAAACAGAAAAAGACATCAAAAAGAAATCACAGAACATTGGGTAAAAGCAATGAACCATTATGAAAAAGGTGAATTTGTTTATGCTAAAGATGAACTTACAAAGATAACAGATATTGATCCGACCAATGCGGGTGCTTTGCAATATTTAGACATTATTCAGAAAAAAGTTGATAAAGTTAATGCCGTTCAAGCCAATAATATTTTTAAACAAGGACTTACGGAATACGAACAAAATAATTATGAAAAAGCATTATCTTATTTTAATGCGGCATATTTATCAACTCCATCAAGAACCGATATAAAAGAGTATATCGATAAGTGTGAAGCAAAGATAAATGCAGCAAAAAAAACAGTTTTGGATGAAACCCAAAATGATACGGATTCGGGTGATAATGATTTAGAAACTGTAACAAATAAACAAGTTCAACAGCAAATGAAAAAAATTTATGAAAAAGGGTTAGAACAATATTCGCTTAAAAATTATAAAGCAGCTTTAAAGTCTTTCAAACAATTAAAAGCTTTATCGGACAAAAACAGATACTATGAATATAATGAACAGATAAAAACATATATGTCAAAATCCAATAAAGCTATTTCAAAGCAACTTTATAATGAGGGTAAAAAGTTAGAATTACAAGAAAAATTAACTAAAGCTTATGATAAATATAAAGAAGCGGTGACATATGACAGTTCTAATTCCGCTGCAAAAAAATCTATGGAAAATATTAATTCTGTTATTGCACAACAATATTATGATGAAGGATTAAAAGCATTCTCGGTAGGAGATAAAGATAAAGCAATAACATTATTAAAAAAATCTTTGGAAGTTGAGCCTGATAAAATAGAGTCTAAAAGAGCTTTGGAAAGGATACAAAAACAATAATGATAGAACTTAGAAAAGATCCTATATCATCAAGATGGGTTATAATAAACGATTCAAGAGATTTTCAGTTTGATTTGGATGAAAACACGGAAAATGATGGTGTATGTCCGTTTTGTTCGGGAAATGAAAATTTAATTCCTGACCCTATAGCATGTTATGATATTAAGGGCAATAGAATTAATAAGTATGATAATAAATGGAAAATAAAAGTTATTCCTAATAATAAGCCTATACTTACGATAGAAGGCAGTATTTTAAGAAAGGCAGAAGGTATCTATGATAAGATGAAAGGTGTAGGTGCTCATGAAATTATAATAGAGACTCAAAACCATAAAGAAACAAATATGGATACTGATGGCTTTTTTGCAAGTAT
>JAFXOB010000004.1 GCA_017529005.1 Elusimicrobiota bacterium | reverse complement strand
TATATCTTCTATTTCATCATCAATAGGTATATATTTTTTATAAAAATTATAAACATCTTTGGTATTTTTTATTATTAATAAATCTTTCAACGATAATTTATATTTTTTTATATTGTAATAGTAGTGAGAACTGTCAGTATAAGTATAAAAAATTTCATCTATATATACATTTTCTTTATTTATTAGTCTATTATTTATATTTTCTTTTAATTCATTAAGTTCTATATCTATGTCTTTTTCATTTATATCTCGAAGCTCTTTAGGCATATCATTGTAATATGTTCTTTTAAATATATAGTATCTACATTTTGCCCAATGATAAATCCAACTATTAGTACCATAGTTTGTTTTTAACTCCTTAATAATATTTTCAAAATCTTTATGATTATTTATACAAGGAATGGTAGTAAAATAATCAAAATATTTTTTGTGTTCTTCTTCTGTTTTCTTTTTTTGTTCTTCTGTGTTTATATTTTTAGTTTTTCCGTATCCGTAATCAAATGGTGTATTGTTTTGTGTATTAACCGGTTTAGCATCTTGCGACAATGCTCTATCCAAATCGCTACCTGCAAAAGCAATATTTGTAACTAAACCAAAACAAACTACCAAACATAAAACCAAATTTGCTTTAAATTTTTTTAACATTTTGTCTCCTTTGTTTTTAGATTTTTTAAAAAGAATGATTTTTTGGTAGGCAAAATAAAAACGGCTGACTTATTTTGTGGATAGTCAAATGCACAAAACAAACAGCCGTAGTTCCTTGCCCAAAGGGCAAAGAACACTCAGAATAAAAAGTTAAGGTAATTAAGCTTAACCTTTTATTCCTATACGAGCTGTTTTTGGCTTGACTATCCTTTTTCCTAAGAAAAAGCATATCCTTTCGGATTCCAAAAACATTCAATATTAAGTTTTAAACTACATTGTTATTATATCATATATAATCAAAAAAAGAGCAGAGAATTTTCTCTGCTCTTTTTTATTTCTATATTCTTGTTTTTGTCGTTTCCATGCGTCTATACTTCTATGCATCTATGCGTCAAATAAAAATCGCAAAGCGATTTTTATTTTCCTTTTCTCATAAGTGCCTGAACCTTTGTCGGTAAGCCGAACAAATTTATAAATCCTTCTGCATCTTTTTGGTTATAAATTTCGTCTTTATCGAATGTTGCAAGCTCTTCCCAATATAAAGGATTTTTTGCTTTTCTTGAAACAACCTGCATATTTCCTTTATAAAGTTTTACTGTTACTGAACCTGTAACATATTTCTGAGTTACATCTATAAAAGCATCAAGAGCTTCTCTTAAAGGATTGAACCATAACCCGTTATATGCAAGTTCTGCATATTTGTGTGCTATCAATTCTTTATAGTGTGCAGTATCTCTGTCTATTGTCATAGATTCAAGTTCGTTATGTGCAAAATACAAAAGTGTTGCAGCAGGAGCTTCATATACTCCTCTTGATTTCATACCTACAAGTCTGTTTTCAATTATATCTATTCTTCCGATACCGTTTGCACCTGCAACATCGTTAAGTTTTTGAACCAAAGATACAGGATCAAAAGTTTTACCGTTAATCGCTACAGGAATACCTTTAACGAAATCTATTTTTACATAAGTTGCTTTGTTAGGAGCATCTTTTGCGGATACTGTCATTTGGAACATATCTTCATCCCATTCGTTTTCGGTATCTTCCAATACTCCGCCTTCATAAGAAATGTGCCAAAGGTTTGCATCTGAAGAATAAGGTTTTGCTTTTGTTACAGGAACAGGGATTCCTCTTTTTTTAGCATAATCTATTGCATCGTTTCTTGATTTAATGTCCCAAATTCTCCAAGGAGCAATTATTTTTGCTTCCGGCATCAAAGCTTTAAAACCAAGCTCGAATCTTACCTGATCGTTACCTTTACCGGTTGCACCGTGACAAATTGCATCTGCTTTTTCTTTCTTTGCTATTTCAACAATTTTCTTTGCGATTACAGGTCTTGCCAATGATGTTCCCAACAAGTAT
>JAFXOB010000045.1 GCA_017529005.1 Elusimicrobiota bacterium | reverse complement strand
GTAACAATGAAGTCGTTGTTGGAATCCGGTGTTCATTTCGGACATCAGACAAGAAGATGGAATCCAAAAATGGGAAAATTCATTTTTGGCAGCAGAAACAAAATTCACATCATTGATCTTCAAAAAACTTTAAAAGAACTTAAAAAAGTTTATAAAGTTGTAAGAGATTATGCTGCAGAAGGAAAAGAAATACTTTTCGTAGGAACAAAAAAACAAGCCCAAGGACCTATCAAAGAAGAAGCTTTAAGATGCGGAGCATATTTTGTTTGTGAAAGATGGTTAGGCGGAACACTTACAAATTTTGAAACATTGAAAAAATCTATCGCAAGATTAAAAACTATCGAAAAGATGAAAGAAACCGGAGATTTCCAATCTTTATCAAAAAAAGAACAATCTCAAATAGAAAAGGAAAGAATTAAACTTGAAAAAAATCTTGAAGGTTTAAAACAAATGAACAAGCTTCCCGAAGTTATGTTCATTATAGATCCTGTTGAAGAAGCTACGGCTTTGGCAGAAGCAAGAAAATTAAATATTCCTGTAGTTGCAGTTTGCGATACAAACTGTGATCCGGATTTAATAGATCATCCTATACCGGGAAATGATGATGCTATAAGAGCAGTAAAATTGTTCTGTTCGGTCATTGCTGATGCAATTCTTGAAGGTAAAGGAATAGAAAATAAACAAGCAGACGGAGCAACCGAAGCTCAAGCAGAAGTAAAAGAAGAAGAAGTTGCGGCAGCAGAATCAGAAGCTGAAGCGGAAACAGAAAAAGAAGAAGTTAAAGGAGAATAATTATGTCAGCAATTGAACTTATAACAAAATTAAGAGAAATGACCGGAGCAGGAATAAAAGATTGTAATAATGCTCTTAAAGAAGCAAATAACGATATAGAAAAAGCCGTAAAAATATTAAGAGAAAAAGGTATCGCTTCAGCTGTTAAAAGAGCTGACAGATCAGCAAAACAAGGTGTTGTTGTTGCTCAACTCAGCGACGATAAAAAACAAGGTGTGCTTGTTGAATTAAATTGCGAAACAGATTTCGTTGCAAGAACAGATAAATTCAAAGAACTTGCAAACAGCTTGGCATCTTTTGTTATGAAATCTTCTTCTCAAGACAATATCTTGGAACAAAAATTTGACGATTCAAGAACAGTTCAAGATGTTATTAAAGAAGCTATCGGAACAATAGGTGAAAATATTGTTTTGAAAAGAACGGCAAAATATACAACAACCGGTGAAATTGCTTCATATATTCATATGAACAATTCATTGGGGGTATTAGTAAATTTTGAAGCACCTGCAGATGTTATAGCAAGTGATGCATTCAAAAATCTTGAAAAAGAAATTGCAATGCAAATTGCGGCAGTAAGTCCTCTTTATATAACAAGAGATCAAGTTACTGCAGAAGAAATTGCAAAAGAAAAAGAAATATATGTTAAACAACTTCAGGAAGAAGGGAAACCTGCAAATATAATTGATAAAATTGTTTTAGGTAAATTAAACAAATTTTATTCTCAAATATGTTTAATGGAACAACCTTATATGAGAGAAGAAAAAGAATCAATTAAAAATGTTATAGCAAAAGTCAGCAAAGATATAGTTGTTAAAAATTTTGCAAGATTTAAAATCGGTGAATAATTAAATGAATAAACATAAGAGAGTTTTACTTAAACTTTCAGGAGAAACTTTATCCGGTAACGGAAATTCCGTTTGTGCGGACAGTCTTCAAATGATAGTTGACGAAATAAAATCTATTTTGTCGGATAAAGTGGAACTCTCTATTGTTGTAGGTGCGGGAAATATTTGGAGAGGCGCAGGCAAAGAAATAGACAGAGTATCGGCAGATAAAATGGGAATGCTTGCAACTGTAATAAATGCACTTGCCATATCAGAAAGTTTAAAATCAAACGGTATAAAATCCGTTGCACTTTCGGCTTGCGGAGTATCCGGCTTTTGCGAAACTTTTTCTCAGGCAAAAGCAGACAAATATCTGAAAGAAGGATATGTCGTTGTATTTGGCGGGGGAACGGGAAATCCTTTCTTTACAACAGATACTACGGCGGCATTAAGAGCATCCGAAATAAAAGCAGATATAATATTAAAAGCCACACAGGTTGACGGTATATATACCGCAGATCCTAAGAAAGATAAAACTGCAACAAAATATGATAAAATATCTTATAGTGAAGCTGTAAATAAGAATCTTAAAATAATGGATTTATCCGCCTTTTTGTTATGTATGGAAAACAATATTGATATTTATGTTTTTGATTTTCATAAGAAAGGCAACTTAAAGAAAGTATTAGACGGACAAAATATAGGAACGGTTGTATCTAAATAGCGGAGGAACAATGTTACCAAAAGAACTTTTAGCATCAGGCGAAGATACTATGAAAAAAACTATAGAAAAAACAAAACATGATTTTTCTACTGTTAGAACTGGCAGAGCAAATGCAGCTCTTTTAGACGGTATTAAAGTTGAAAGTTACGGTTCTTTATTAGCTTTAAATCAGGTTGCAGGTGTTAGTGTTCCGGACGGAAGAACATTGGAAATAAGACCTTGGGACTTAACTCAGCTCGGTGCAATAGAAAAAGCTATATTAAAATCCGATTTAGGCTTAACTCCTGTTAACGACGGAAGACTTATAAGAATTTCAATTCCCGCGTTAACGGAAGAAAGAAGAAAAGAAATCGTAAAAGTTGTAAACAAAATGTCGGAAGATTATAAAATTGCTATAAGAAATGAAAGAAGACATATAGTTGATGAAATAAAGAAATTGGAAAAAGAAAAAACAATTACGGAAGACGACAGAAAAAAATATGAAGTTGATGTTCAAAAATTAACGGATTCTTATGTCGGGAAAATAGAAGAATTGGTAAAACAAAAAGAAGAAGAATTAATGAAAATATAAAATTTTAAAGGGGAGGATTGTAAAATGGCTTATGCAATAGATAAAGAAGTTTGTGTTGGTTGCGGTTCTTGTGCAGCAAATTGCCCTGTAGAGACAATAAAAGCAACAGACGATAATAAATATGCAATCGGTGATGCATGTGTTGAATGTGGTGCATGTGCAGCAAATTGCCCTGTAAATGCAATATCACAAAAGTAAGTAAAAAAAGTGTCTTTGAGAGAAAAAATAGATTTAACGAAGTTACCAAAACATATTGCAATAATTATGGACGGTAACGGAAGATGGGCAAAAAAAAGACTTTTACCCAGAATAATCGGACATACTAATGGGGTCAAGACCGTTAAAAGAATTGTTGAGCTTGCAAGAGAACTCAATATACAGGTTTTGACCCTGTATGCTTTTTCTACAGAGAATTGGCAACGACCTAAAGACGAAGTTTCCGGCATAATGACATTGTTAAAAACATATTTAAAAAGTGAATTGGAAAATATGATTGAAAATCAAGTGTCATTTAGAGTTATAGGTGATATTTCCAAAATGTCGGCTGAGATTCAAACAGAATTAAAAAATGCCATAGAAAAAACAAAAGATATGAAAGGTCTTGTTTTGAATATTGCTTTAAATTACGGTTCAAGACAAGAAATTTTAATGGCTTGTAAAAATTTAATAGATAAAGGAATAAAAAATCCTACCGAACAAGATCTTTCAGATAGTTTGTATACAAAAGGATTACCGGATCCGGATTTATTGATAAGAACTTCCGGCGAAATGAGAATTTCTAACTTTTTATTGTGGCAAATTGCCTATACGGAAATTTATATAACAGACGTTTTATGGCCGGATTTTAAAGATGAAGAATTTTATAAAGCAATTGTTGAATTTCAAAAAAGAGAAAGAAGATTCGGGAAAATTTAGTTGTAAGAGGATAATAAAATGTTGATACCAAGAATATTGACGGCATTAGTCGGAATTCCTATAGTTATAGCATGTATATATTACGGCGGACTTGCTTTTTATATTATGTTTTTTGCTGTAGTTTTGTTTTCCGTAATGGAATTTTTTTCGGTATGCAAAAAATATAAACCTATGAGTATTACAGGTACTTTAGTTGCTGTAATATTTTATCTTTCTCTTTGTACGGGAACTTATATTCAGGAAGTAATAATATTATCTGTATTTGTTTTATTTTTCTTTGCAATGTTAAAGAAATCCATAGAAAATGTTTCAAGCAGACTCGCCGTTACATGTTTTGGTGCCTTTTTTATTACATGGACACTCTTTCATATGGTTTTAATAAGAGATATTCCTAAATACGGTATGCACTATATTATATTTTTATTTGTTAACATTTGGATGTTAGATACAGGAGCATATTTTATAGGTAAAGCTTTCGGTAAACATAAATTAGCATCTGTTATAAGTCCTAAAAAAACAATAGAAGGTGCATTAGCAGGTGTAGTTACGGCAGTAATAGTTTCTTTGGCATACAGACATTTTTTTATGCAGGAAATAATAACAAATAAAGATGCAGTAATATTTGCACTTGTTATTTCTTTTGTAGGACAATTTTCGGATCTTGCGGAATCTTTATTTAAAAGAGATTGTAATATAAAAGATTCGGGAAATATCCTTCCGGGACACGGCGGAATGCTTGACAGATTTGATTCGTATCTGTTTTGTGCTCCTGTTTTTTATTATCTTATACAATTTATGAAATATTAAATATATCATAAATATTTTAAAGACAGGCAAAAAAACAGCCTGTCTTTTTATTTTAATAATATTTATAAAATGATATAATTAATGAAATTTATTATTGAAGGGATAAAATGAAGAATATTTCAATACTTGGCTCTTCCGGTTCTATCGGGACACAAGCTCTCGATTTTATTGCAAAAACAAAAAATGAATTTAAAGTTTGCGGACTTTCGGTTAACTCAAACACAGATATCTTAAAAAAACAAATTATTAAATTTAAACCGTTAATGGTTTCTGTCTTTTCCAAAGATGATGCGGAAAATTTACAGAAATGGTGTAACAATAAAAAAATCAAAACAAAAGTATTTTTCGGTAAAGAAGGTTTAAATAAAATTGCGACAATAAAAAATGTAAACATGGTTTTATCTTCCGTCGTAGGTTCTATCGGACTTGAACCGTTACTTGCTGCAATAGACAGCGGTAAAGATGTTGCTATAGCTAATAAAGAAGCTTTGGTGATGGCGGGAAATTTAATAATGAAAAGGGCAAAAGAAAAAGGCGTTTCCGTTCTTCCTGTTGACAGTGAACATTCGGCAATATTTCAATGTATCGGTAAAGAAAATAAAAAATCCATCAAAAGAATACTTCTTACAGCTTCCGGGGGACCTTTTTATAAATCAAATAAAAATTTTGCGGATATTACGGTAGAAGATGCTTTGGCTCATCCTACATGGAAGATGGGAAAAAAGATAACTATAGATTCTGCAACATTAATGAATAAAGGCCTTGAAGCAATAGAAGCCTCTGTTTTGTTTGATATTCCCATAGATAAAATTGATATTTTAATCCATCCTCAGTCGGTAGTACATTCAATGGTGGAATTTAATGACGGTTGTGTTATGGCACAATTATCAAATCCCGATATGACTTTACCTATACAATATGCATTGTCTTATCCGGAAAGGAAAAATTGTTATATAAAAAGATTGGATTTAACGGAAGTTGCCAAATTAGAATTTTTTAAACCTGATTTTAAAAAGTTTAAATGTTTGCAGATAGCATATAAATGTGCAAAAACAGGCGGAACAATGACTGCAGTAATGAGTGCGGCAAACGAAATAGCCGTTAAGTTTTTCCTTGAAGGTAAAATTAAATTTAATATGATTCCTTTGATAGTAGAAAATGTAATAAAAAAACATAAAGTTATAAAATCAAATAATATTTCAAAATATATTGAAGCGGATTTATGGACAAGACAAACGGCTTATAGTGTTATAAAAAAATTAATTTAGAGGATAATGATGAAAAAAAGTATATTGTTTTTGTTTTTAATTTCTTTTCTTATGATAACAAGTTGCTCTTTTGCGGAAGAAATAGAATCTACCGAAATACTTGTCGAACAAGGTAAAAATGTTACTTTGGATGAAGAACAACAACAGGAAGAAACAATACCTAAAGAACAAGTTTTACCTTCTCAAGCAAAGGGTATGCATTTAACGGTATTTGCTGCAGCTTCACAATTTCATAAAACAAGAATAGATGATTTATTGGATAACACCGAAATGAATGCTGTTGTTATTGATATAAAAGAAATTGACGGTAAAATTTCAGTTAAAGATGTTGCAAACGGTTTATCTTATTCAACTGATGTTCCAAATGTATTACCTTATTTAAAAAGTGTCAAAAGCAGAGGTATGTATGCTATAGCAAGAATAGTTGTATTTAGAGATAATGTTATGCCCAGAAAAAGGCCTGAACTTGCAGTAAAAAATCCTGACGGATCAATTTGGCAGGATAAAAAACAATTCACATGGTTAAATCCTTACAAAAAAGAAGCAGTTAATTATGTTCTTGAACTTGCGGAAAAAACGGCAGATATGGGGTTTGATGAAATACAATTTGATTACATAAGGTTCCCGTCGGACGGGAATACAAAAAATTGCAGATACGGAGTAGAACATTCTTCTACAACAGCTTCTGCCGCAATAGTTGATTTCTTAAAACAAGCAAAGAAAAGACTATCCTCAAAAGGTATAAAGCTTTCAATAGATGTTTTTGGTTTAACAACAACGGAAAAAACAGATATGGGAATAGGACAAAAAATTGTAGAAATGACAGAATATGTAGATTATGTTAGTCCTATGATATATCCTTCCCATTATAATAACGGAGAGTATGGAATACCTAATCCGAAAAAAGAACCTTACCGACCCGTTTATATTGCGTTGCAAGGGGCAAAAAAAAGGAT
>JAFXOB010000044.1 GCA_017529005.1 Elusimicrobiota bacterium | reverse complement strand
ACAATTTTTCTTGTTTCTTTGTTGTTAATAATGTCGTTTTTTTTATAAAATATAAAAATGAATATAATTAAACGAAATATATTATTAAATCCGGGACCTGCAACAACCACAAATTCTGTTAAATATGCACAGATTGTTCCTGATATTTGTCCAAGAGAAAAAGAGTTTGTTTCAGTTATGAAACAAATTAGAAGAGATTTATTAAGAATAGTTCATGCAGATGTTAATGAATATACATCTGTTTTGTTTTGTGGATCCGGAACAATAAATATGGATATTTGTTTAAATTCTTTGTTGCCTAAAAATAAAAAAGTATTAATAATAAATAATGGTGCTTATAGTCAAAGAGCTGTTGAGATTTGTAAATATTATGGACTTCCTTTTATAAATTTAAAATTATCAATTAAAAATATTCCTAATCTATGTATTATAGAAAAGAAATTGAAAGAAAATCCTGATATTTATATTGTTTATACTACACATCATGAAACCGGAAGCGGTTTGTTAAATCCCATAAAAGATATCGGTAAATTAGTACACAAATACAATGCAATATTTGTTGTAGATACAACTTCAAGTTTTGCAATGATACCGATTGATATAAAAAAAGATAATATAGATTTTTGTATGGCATCGTCACAAAAGGGATTAATGGCTATGACAGGGTTATCTTTTTTAATTGGAAAGAAAACTCTGATAGAAAAATCTAAAAATTATCCGACAAGATCGTATTATTGTAATTTATATCTTCAATATGAATATTTTGAAAAAACAGGTCAGATGCATTTTACTCCACCGGTTCAAACGATATATGCAGCTAAACAAGCCTTGAAAGAATATTTTGATGAAGGTGAAAAAAATAAATATGAAAGGCACAAAAGAGTTTTTGATTTAATTAGTTATAATTTGAAAAGATTAGGTTTTGAGAGTTTTATAAAAGAAGAAAATCAATCGAAACTTGTTTTTTCCGCGATTACTCCAAATGATAAAAATTGGAATTTTAATAAAATACACGATTATTGTTATAAGAATGGTTTTACTATTTATCCGGGCAAAATTCCAAAATTAAACACATTTAGAGTTTGTTCTTTAGGAGCAATAGATATAGAAGATATAAAAAATTTTTTTGTTGTATTTAATAAAGCATTAAAGAAATATAAAATTTCAGTTCCCATCAAATATAAAGGATAATAAATTATGCCAATAGTATATACTTGTTTTTGTACCGATATAATTCATGACGGACATTTAAATATTATAAACGAAGCTAAAAAATATGGAGATGTGATAGTTGGTGTGCTTAATGATAAGTCGATGATAAAATTTAATAAATTTCCATTGTTTTCTTTTGAAGATCGTTTTAAAATGGTGCAAAAAATAAAAGGTGTTAAACAAGTTGTTGTGCAGGATGAAATAATGTATGACAATATTGTTAGTAAGTTGAAACCTGATTATATTATTCATGGTGATAATTGGAAATACGGAGCGATGCAAGCTATAAGAAACAATGTTTTTTCTTTAATGGACAAAATGCATGGGAAAGTTATAGAAGTTCCGTATACATATAATGAAAAAATTTTATTACTTGATTCTAAAATAAAAGAAAAAAGAGCAATGCCGGAATATAGGAGAAAAAGATTAAAACAATTACTAAATTTAAGAGATGTAGTTAAAGTGTTGGAAGTTCATAACGGATTAACAGGATTAATTGTTGAAAAAACAGTTGTGGAAAATAACGGAGAATTGGATCAGTTTGATGCAATGTGGTTAAGTTCTTTATGTGATTCTACAGCGAAAGGAAAGCCTGATATAGAACTGGTGGATATGACTTCCAGGTTTAATACTGTAAATGAAATTTTAGATGTAACAACAAAACCTATAATCTTTGATGGAGATACCGGCGGTAAAATAGAACATTTTGTGTACAATGTTAGAACTCTTGAAAGATTAGGGGTATCTGCTGTTATAGTTGAGGACAAAATAGGATTAAAGAAAAATTCTTTATTTGGCTTGGATGTGGAACAACAACAGGATACCATAGAGCATTTTTGTGAAAAAATTTCGGCGGCAAAAAAAATTCAACTTACCGATGATTTTATGATAATTGCAAGAATAGAAAGTTTAATTTTAAAAAAAGGTATAGATGATGCCATTAACAGAGCAAACAGTTATGTAAATGCAGGTGCGGATGCAATTATGATACATAGTAAAGAAAAAACTGCTGATGAAGTTTTTGAGTTTTGTGATAAATTCAGAATAAACAATAAAACTACGCCACTTGTTGTTGTCCCTACAACGTATAATTATGTAACAGAAGAACAATTGTATAAACATGGAGTAAATATTGTTATATATGCTAATCAATTGACAAGAAGTTGTTTTCCTGCGATGGAAAAAACAGCAAAAGATATTTTAAAGTACCATAGAGCAAAAGAAGTAGATGACAGAATAATGCCGATTAAAGATATTATTTCTTTGATTGATGAATTATAAGAGATAAAAAATAATGAAAAATATAAATGCAATAATACTTGCTGCAGGATTAGGAACAAGACTAAAGCCGCTAACCGATAAAATTCCAAAACCTTTGATATCAATAAATAATCAACCTATTATTGAAAGTTTAATAGTTGCCCTGCAAAACATAAAAATAACAAAAATTTTTATAATTGTAGGATATTTAGCAGAACAATTTGAATATTTAACAAAAAAATATTCAAATGTAGAATTGATTTATAACAAAGATTATAAAAATGTAAATAATATCTCTTCAATTTATTTTGCAAGAGAAGTATTTAGACAATCGGATTGTTTTATTTGTGAGTCCGACTTATTAGTTTTAGATGAAAATATTTTGAATATTGATTTAGAACATTCTTGTTATTTTGGAGAAAAAATATATAATTACACCGATGATTGGGTTTTTGATTTAAATAAAGAAGGATTTATCTCGAGAATAGGAAAGAAAGGGAGTAATTGCTATAAAATGGTAGGAGTTTCTTATTTTAAAAAAAAGGAAGCTGAAATTATTTCTCGTGAAATTGAAAAAAAATATCATATTGGAAATTATGAAAACCTTTTTTGGGATGAAGTTGTAAATGAAAATTTAGATAATTTAAAACTTGTAGTGCATCCTATATCAAAAGATAAAATTATAGAAATAGATACCATACAAGATTTAGAAAATACTAGAAATGCAATGGAATTAATATGAAAATAGAAAATTTTATTAAGATTATTAATAGTAAGTTCTATACGGGAGTTCCTGATTCACAACTTAAACCGTTATGTAATTATTTAATTGACAGATATGGAATAGATTATAAACATCATATAATTGCAGCAAATGAAGGAAATGCCGTAGCTTTGGCGGCAGGATATTATTTATCTACAAAGAAAATACCTGTTGTATATTTACAAAATAGCGGTCTCGGAAATATTGTTAATCCCGTGGCAAGTTTAATAAATGATAAAGTTTATGCTATACCTGTAATTTTTGTTATCGGTTGGCGGGGAGAACCTAATATAAAAGATGAACCGCAACATCTTTTTCAAGGCGAGATAACGGAAAAATTATTGAAAGATTTAAATATAGATTATTTCATAATAAGTTCAGAAACATCCGATAAAGAAGTTGAACAAGCAAAGATAAAGTTTAATAACATAGTGAATAAAGGAAAAAGTGTTGCTTTTTTAGTAAAGAAAGGTGCTTTATCTTTTGATAAAAATCTCTTATATAGAAATTTACATAAAATAACAAGAGAAGAAATTATAAAATATATTTTAAAATTTTCAAAAAAATCACCTGTAATTTCGACCACGGGGAAAACAAGTAGAGAATTGTTTGAAATAAGAATCATAAATAATCAAGAACATAAGTACGATTTTCTTACAGTAGGTTCAATGGGGCATTGTTCATCTGTTGCATTATCAATTGCATTAAATAAACCTAAAACAAAAATTTGGTGTATAGATGGAGATGGTTCTGCTCTGATGCACATGGGGGCAATGAGTATAATAGGAGCCGGTAATCCAAAAAATTTGGTTCATGTTGTGATAAATAATTGTTCTCATGAATCCGTAGGGGGAATGCCTACGGTTGCAGAAAAGATATCTTTTACAAAAATAGCTTATGGATGTGGATATAAAAAAATAATTAGAATTAGTTCTGTTAAAGATATAAATGAAAAATTACACCAAGCAGAGTTAAGTAAAGAACTCACTTTTGTTGAAATATTGTCTGCTATAGGATCCAGAAGTAATTTAGGAAGACCAACTTTTTCTCCAATTGAAAATAAAAAGATTTTTATGAAATATATAAATGGAATAAAATAGAGGTGAAATATGTATTATATTAAGAATAAAATAATTTTGTCTCTGATTATTGTTATTTTTTTTAATACGTATGTATTTGCATATATAGATCCTGCTATAGGAAGTATGTTCTTTTCTATAGTATTAGGAATAGTTGCAACAATATTTTTTTTACTAAAATCGGTTTTTTATAAACTATCTTTTATTGTTACCGGATTTAATAAAAAGACAAGGACAAATTATAATTCTATAGTATTATATAACGAAGGGAAAAAATATGTAATTTGCTTTGAACCTTTATTGGATGAGTTTGAAAGAAAAAAAGTATCGGTAATTTATTACACTTCTGAAAAAGATGATCCTTTATTGGAGAAAAAATATCAATATATAAAAACCGAATTTATAGGAGAAGGAAATAAAGCATATATGAAATTGTCTTTATTGGAGGCAGATATATGTGTAATGACTACACCCGGTCTTAATGTTTATCAATTGAAAAGATCAAAGAAAGTAAAACATTATTCTCATATATTTCATGGTACGGGAGATGCTTGTGATTATAGATTGTTTGGATTAGACTATTATGATTCAATAATGCTTACAAATGAAATTAACGGAACGTATATAAGGGAATTAGAAGAAAAAAGGAATTTAAAAACAAAAGAACTTGTAGTTGCAGGTTCTGTATATTTGGACGAAATGGAAAGGCTTGTAAAATTAATTGCAAAAGAAAAAAATGAAAAATTTACAATCTTGGTTGCTCCTACATGGGGACCACAAGCAATCTTTTCTAAATATGGTACTGAATTGATAGATTTGTTATTACAAAAAGATTGGAACATAATAATAAGACCACACCAGCAAAGTTATATTTCCGAAAAGGAATTAATAAAAAATATTCAAAATAAATATAAAAAAAACAATAATATTTTTTTTGATAACAATGTGAATAATTTAATATCTCTTAATAAGGCAGATATTTTAATAAGTGACTTTTCCGGAATAATATTTGACTATGCTTTTTTATTTAATAAACCTTTTATTTATACAGAATATGAGCAAAACAGAGAAATTTATGATTACAGCGATTTGTCCCATGATACTTGGAAAACGGAAGTTTTGAGAAAAATAGGTTTTGAATTAAAAAGAGATAATTTTAAAAACATAATAGATGTTATTAAAAAAACAGTTAACGATAAAGAAAAAATAAAAAATGTAGAAGAAGTAAAAAAAGAAATATGGCAAAAGCAAGGTCAGGCAGTACAAATAATAACAGATTTTGTAATAAAAAAACAAAAGGATTTATCAAAATAAAATGTTAGATGTTTTGTATTACATAATAATTTATCCTATACAATTAATAATAGAAATATTATTTAATAGTGTTTATCTTTGGCAAATAGGGATAGGATTAACAATATTTATTGTAAGTTTATTTGTTAATTTGGGATCTCTTCCTCTGTTTTTGTCTGCGTATAAACTTCAAAAAAAAGAAAGAGATATTCAAAAAAAGATTGCACCGAAAGTAAAAAGCATAAAAGCAAACTTCAAAGGTGCCGAAAAATCTATAATGATTTCTACTTATTATAAACAGAATAAATATCATCCGATAATGTCATTAAGAATGTATTTAAGTTTATTATTGGAAATACTGTTTTTTATTGCAGCATATTTGTTTTTTTTACAATTAGATGTTGTAAACGGTATGAGTTGCTGGTTTATAAAAGATTT
>JAFXOB010000043.1 GCA_017529005.1 Elusimicrobiota bacterium | reverse complement strand
TATATTAAATTCCTCTTCAAAAGATTTACAAGTATTACAACTTTTGTCTTATTTAAATAAAGCAAATTTATATAATGATGTAGAAGCACAAAGCAGCAATAAAGGCTTCTTTAGAAGGAATAGAGATTCCAATACTGCATCAAGCGGTTTGGTAAATTTATTGTCTTTTATAGAAGATGAAAAGGCAGAATCCGATAGTTTTCAATCTTCTTCAAGAGATTTGGAAAATTTACAACAAAAAAGAAATTCCAATCTTTATAATGGTATTTCAGCTCAAAGAGATATTGCAAAAAACAGATATATGAATAAAGATAATTGGCTTTCAAAAGTATTGAAAGGAAAAACTTCTTTATCCAGAGAAGACTTAATAAAATTAGGAAAATTATACCAAAAAAGACAAGGTGATAATCAAAAACTTTCAGATAATAAATATGTTGAACTGGGTAAACAATATTTGGAACAAATAAGATTAAAAAATATTGAATCTATTAATGAAGAATATTCTTTAGTACAAGAATCCATCCAAAAAGATAAAGATGCTATTAATGATATGTATTCAAATAAAATATTGTCAAGATTCAGATCTATGGTTTCTTCTCAAAAAGCTGCAATAGCCAGATTGTCAATGAAATATACAAATAATATCCCTAAAAGAGATCAACAAATAAGAAAAGAATTATCAGCAATATTTAAAGAAGCCGGTATAGAAGATGTTACTGTAGATACAAAAATATATAAAGAGAAAAATTCTGTATCAAAAGTATTGGCAAGAATTTGTGATCTTTTTATTAATAAAGGTTTAGTAATTGCTACAACCGTTGTTGTAAGTTCTGTTGCATTTATGTTGACTTCTTCATTTGTAGCAATAGCACCTATGGCATTGTTAGGTGTAGCTGTTGTTGGTATGGGAATCATTTTATTTAATATGTATTTGAGAAAATCAAAGGTTGACAGATATGAAGCATACAGGCAACAAAAAGGTGGCTTTGAAGATATTTCTGCAGAATTTGTAAATACAGGTAATTTTAAACTTATTGGTAATGTTGCTGAAGGTGCTTTGTATAAATTATCTGCTACAATGGGTAAAATAGGTATTTATGCTCCGGCATTTGCATTTATTGCCGGCGTTGCTATGTTGATAACAGGAGTAGGTTCTATACCTGTTATTGCCGGAATTTTTGCAGCAGGTTTGTTGATGTCTGCATTAAGTCTTATAACAAGTTTGGTTGTTATAAAAGTTAATACTAACAGAAAAGACGGTTTAAATATAGATGCAAAAGCTGTTTCCGATATGAAAGATGTTCCTACAAAAACAGCTGATAATGTTTTAAGCGGTTTGGTTGTAGCCGGTATTTCAACATTAATTACGGCAGCTATAGCTCTTTTTATGGGACAAGCAATAGTTATTTCAGCAGCAACAATTGGAATATTCGCAGCTGTTTCTGCTGTAGTATACGGTTTATATTATTTATTTAACAATGTTCTTCCTGCAAAAAATTCAAGAAGAGCAATGATAGATCAAAAGAGTCAGGGTGTATTAAAATCTTTAGCACCGTCATTTGTCGGTTTTGCTCTTTCTGTAGGAGTAATTGCATCAATGGCTTTTGCAGCAGTATCTGTTGGTATGTTTGGTACTGCAATTGCAGGAATAATGTTTGTCTTTACATCTTATGGTGCAATACTTAAAATTAGGGACGAAATCAGAAATGCCAATGGAGATAGAACATTAATTAGAAAAGCTCCCGGTATGGTATTGAGATCTTTATTTGCAGAAAATCCAATGGTTTTATTTTCTGCATTAGGCTTAATAGTTGGTGGCTTATTTGCAGGAAATTTAGTAATAGTATTACCTCTTGCTATATTATCTGTAATAGCAATAGCTTTAGCTTCAAGAACAGATAATCCTAGACTTGAAAAGGCAGTATTAGTTATAGTAACTGTATTATTTTCAAGTTTTGGTGTAACCAGTGTTGCTTCTGCCGGTTCCGGAGACCATATGGGATATCAGCAACAAACTCAAAATGTTTCTGAGGAAACAGAAACCGAAGCTGAAACCGAGGCAGCACAAACCGAAGCAACAGTACAAACAGGAATAACAGAACAAGTTGAAGCTTCTGTAACAATTGCTGATTTACAAAGTCAAGACGGAATTTCTGCTACATCAGAAATTTCTCCGTTTGCTACAGGAATTAATTTTTATCCGTTCTTATCATATTTAGCAAAAAAAGGAACGGCTAATTATGGATTTAGTCAATTATATGATAATTCTTTGGCCGGTATTATGTGTTTGGTTAACGGTGATACAGAGCAAGCAAAGAATTTATTGTCTGCAATTGCAGCAAATGAATTGAAAAAATCATCTGTTGAATCGAATTATATAGGAACAGGTGAAGCTTTATGGGCAGGAATATTTGCTATGTATTGCAAAAATTCCGGTATAGATGTTGATATGTCCGGTTCTTCTGCAACAGACATAATAATAAGTAATGTTGATAATTATTTATCTTTTTATAATATTGACGGTGACTTTAGAGGTTTTACAGGTACACATAATGAAGATTGGATATCTACGGAACACATGTTAGATGCTGCAATGTATTATGCATTAAAAGGTGATACCGTTAATTTAAATAAAGTATTATTGTTTATTAAAGAAAATTTAATAGATGAACAAGGAAGATTTAAACAAGGCCTTGGTGATGACAAACAAGCTATAGATACATACACTTGGGGATATATGATGTTATCTTCAATAAAAAATATGAATATAGAAGGTGTAGATATAGATTCTATATTCGGAGAAAATTTCTTGGATAATT
>JAFXOB010000042.1 GCA_017529005.1 Elusimicrobiota bacterium | reverse complement strand
TTCATAGTGGACATGTGGTCCGGTAGATCTTCCCGTACTTCCCATTTTAGCAATTTCTTGTCCTTTATTTACAAATTCACCTTTTTTTACCAAAGATTTTGCAAGATGAGCATAAACGGTTCTGTATTTTTGTCCATGCTCTATTGCTATAACATTTCCATAACCTCTCATCCATCCCGAAAAAGCAACAACTCCGTCTGCGGTTGCTACTATGGGAGTGTTTTTCTTGTTTGCTATATCAATTGCGGGATGGAAAAATTTTGTATTATAAATAGGATGAAATCTTACACCGTAAGGTGATGAAATTATTCCTTTACACGGCCATATTGAAGGTGTATATCTAAACATTTCTCTCTGTTTTGAAATATGATTTATAACTTCCGAATAACTTTTCATTGATGCTTTATATTCTTCCAGCAATTCGAAAGTTTGTTTTGATATTTCTTGATAATAAATATTGTCTATTTTTCCTGATAACAACATTGCTAATGCACTTGATTCTATAGATGTAGGACCACCGGAACCGAATCCGTTTTCTATAATTATTCTTTTAGAGTCCATTGCCAATAATGAACGAATATGATCATCGTTTTGTTTTACTTGAGACAACATTTCTTTTGATTTTTTTATTTGGTCTGCGAAAAACAACATTCTTATTTTCATTATTTTATTATCGGCTTTTACTGTTAAATAATCTATATGTTTACCGGATATAAAACCGGCCCACAATGTCATACCGGTCCATGCAAAAAATGCAACAAAAAGAAAAAACATGGAAAAATTAAACTTTACAGGTTTAATTTTCCCGTGATGAATAAAAACAATAGTAACCTTTCTTCTTAGTTCTCTAAGAAGTTCTTTAATTTTTATCATAAAGTCTTAAAAGTATAACACAAAAATATTAATATTTCAATATATTTTTTATTTTGATAAAATAATATAAATACATTTTTTTATAATTTATTATGAAAATATTAATTGTTAAACCAAGTTCGTTTGGTGATATTATTCAAGCAAATCCTGTATTGCAAGCTATTAAAACTAAATGGAAAGATAGCTTGGTAGATTGGCTTGTTTTTACACAATGGAAGCATGTAGTTGAATTGTTTTCAAATATTAATAATGTAAAGTGTTGGGACAGAAAAGGCGGTATAAAATCTTTCTTTAAAATACTTAAAGAATGTAATAAAGAAAATTATGATTTGGTTATAGATTTACAAGGATTGTTAAGAACTGCGATTTTCTGTAGATTGTTAAAAGCAAAACAAAAAATCGGTGTTAGCGGAATGAAGGAATTAAGTTGGTTATTTTTAAAAGAACCTTATAAAAGAGACAAAAATGAAAATGCGGTTATAAGAAATTTGAATTCTTTGAGTTATATAACAAAAGAGAAATATGTTCCTTGCTTTGATATTAAAATTAACGAAATATCGTACAATTTATTAAATCAATTTGCTGTAAAAAAAGATGATAAAATAGTAGCTTTTATTCCTTTCTCAAGGGGAAAAACAAAAACTTGGAATAGTGACAATTATGTTGTTTTAGCAAATATGATAAAATCTTTAAGCAAAAAAATAAAGATTATTGTTTTAGGTTCACAAAAAGATTATGGTAAAATAGTATCCGACAACATAATTGACTTATGTGGTAAAACTGATATAAAAGAGTTGTCACAAATATTATCTGTATGTGACCTTGCGATAGGAGCTGATACCGGTGCAATGCATTTGGCAAACGCTATTGGTATAAAAAATGTTTTTATTTTTGGCGGTTCGGATATAAAAGAAACGGCACCTTATGGTAATAATGCAAAAGTAATAACTTCAAATTTAAGTTGTAGTCCTTGCAGAGGAAAATGTAAGTTTGATAAAGAAAAATGTTTGGAAGAAATAAAGCCAAATAAAGTTTTTGAGAGTGTAAAAGAATGGATAAAATAATTTTCTTTCACATGAATCAATTGGGAGATTTATTGTTTAGTTTGCCGGTATTAAAAGCAACGAAACAAAAATATCCTAACATAAAAATTTATTGTGTAGTAAGAAAAAATCTTGCAGGTTTATTAGAATCAACTAAACTTGTTGATAAAATATTTTTAAAAGTTTCTTCTTTAGGTGCAGAAATAGATTTGATTGCAGATATAAGAAAAGAAAAAATAGATACAGCTTTAATGTTTTCCGAATCTCCTGAATCATTACTTTTGGCATACTTTTCAAAAATAAAAAACAGAGTGGGATTTAAGACTGCAAGTTTAAATTTTTTGCTTACTCAGACAGTAGAAAAGAAAGGAGTTCCTTCATTAAATAATAATATTGTGCTTGCGAAATCTATCGGTATTAACAATGTTCAAAAAGATTATTTAAATATTTTAAAAGTTGACGGTGAATCTAATGTTAAAATATCGTTTTGGTTGGAAGCTAATAATATGTTAAATAAAGATTTTATTGTTGTGTCTGTTGGTGCAAGCAGAAGAAGACAAGAAAAATGTTTAAGAAGAGAAGTTTGGATTGAAACATTAAATAAACTTGCAGATATGAAAAAAAATGTTATTGTTGCATATGCACAATGGGAAACGGAATCCGTAATGAAAATATTGAAATATGTATCAAAAGATATAAAAACTTTTTGTCCCGAAAACGGACTTATAGAACTTTCTGCCCTTATAAGCAAAGCAAAAATGTTTATAGGAATAGATTCGGGAACAATGCATTTGGCTGCAAGTCTTGGAGTTAAATGTCTTGCTCTATATGGAAATACAGATCCGGATCAAATAGGACCAAGACCTTTACAAAATCATATAATTATCAAAAAAAATAGTGCAAAAGATATAATAGCAAGTGATATATTGGAGAATATAAAATGAAAAAAATATTTTTATTGTTTACGGCATTGCTTTTCTTACAAACTTTTATTAATGCTCAGGAAAGTAATGATATTGTGGCAACTGTTAACGGACAAAATATTACAAAATCTTATGTGAATAAATTGTTGCAGGAAGATTTTTCCAAATTGCAGGAAAATCAAAGAACCGAAGAAAATATTAAAATACTTGCCAATAAAATAGTTAATCAGAAAATAGAGGATATTTTATTAATAGATGCGGCAAAAAAAGCTAATATTGCTATTTCAAAAGAAGAAATACAACTTGCAACTAACAATATTAAATCAAAATTTAAAACGGAAAAAGATTTTGAATTGGATTTAAAAAATCAAGGATTGACAAAAAAAGAATTTGAAAAAGAAATAAAAGAGTCATTAATGAAAATAAAATATGTTTCTAATGAAATTAAAAATAGGGCAAAAGAACCTACGGAAGAGCAGTTAAAAACTTTTTATAATAATGTAATATCAAGAATAAACGGACTTGATTTAAATCTTTCAATACAAGAAGAAAAGTTGGTTTCGTCCGTAGCAAACAGTTTAAAAAGAAAGTATTCCGAACAGGTTAAAATAAGACAAATTTTTATAAAGTATTCCGATGATTTTACAAAAGAACAAAAAAAAGAAGTTAATGAAAAAATAAAAGAGTTAAAAAAAGAGTTATCTTTACAGGATGTTAATTTTGCACAGTTGTCCGTAAAATATTCCGACGATCAGGTTTTAAGACAAAAAAAAGGAGATTTGGGTTTTGTTTTAAGAGAAGATATTACACCGGAAGTTGCAAAAGTTGTTTTTGCATTGGATGTCGGTTCATATAATACTAAACCTGTTCAAACAAATAACGGTTATCATTTTTTTAGAGTGGAAGAAAAAAAAGCGAAAATGCCGATAGAATATGATGATATTAAAGATTCAATATCGGATTTATTATATAAACAAAATATACAAATAGGATATGATAAATTAATAGCGGAATTAAAAGCAAACGCGGATATTAAAATTTATTAGTTATATTTTGATAAACATATTTATTTTTATATATAATCATGTAAGATTCATTTTAAGAGGACTTTATGAAATATGCAAGTTACAGAAGTGTTTTTAGAATGTATGAATATATACAACCTTTTTTAAAATATTCTTTACCGTTTGAAGAACAATTGCCCGGTAAAAAAGTTTTGGTAATTGCTCCGCATCAGGATGATGAAAGTATCGGTTGCGGAGGAACTCTTATAAAACATACTAAGTCAGGCGGCAGATTAGAGATTGCTTTTTGTACTTCCGGCGGTGAAAAAAGAATGTATGAAGCAAAAGATGCTGCAAAAACATTAGGCTCAAGAATAAGTCATTTTTTACAGTTTGATATAAGATCTTTATATAAAAACACAAATCAGTTGGCGGAAAGATTTAACGAATTATTTAACAGAGTAAATCCCGATATAATTTTTTTACCGTTTATGATAGATAATCATCAGGATCATGTAGCTGTTTCAAGAGCATTTGTAAAAGCATATAAAAAGAAAACGATAGATTGTTTTATATATGCTTATTCCGTATGGACTACACTAATACCTAATATTGTTGTTGATATAAGCGAAAACTGGGAACAAAAAAAACAAGCAATAGAATGTTATAAAACACAACTTTCCGATAGAGATTATATTACTATGGCTTCTTCAATATCTAAATACTGGTCTGTGGTAAAAGGAAGAAATACACAATATTGTGAAGCTTTTTTTAAAGCAACAAGCAGTGAATATGTTTCATTAGTTAAGAAAATCTTATAATATGGAAAAAATAAAAGTTTTACATCTCTTTTCTTCGGATACTATAGGCGGAGCAGAAAAACAAACTCTGCTTACGGCAATAAGTTTTAAAGAATTAAGTCAAAAGTTTGAACCGATAGTTGCTGCTCCTAAAAAAAGTTTTTTGTATGAAGAATCAGAGAAAAAAGAAATTAAAGTTAAGAATTTTACTTGCAGAGGAACATTTACTCCTACAGGCGTCATAAAGCTGATAAAAATAATCAAAGATGAAAAAATAAAAATACTTCATGTTCATCAAGGTAAACTATATTGGACAGCATTATTAATGAAATTGTTTTTTCCGGATATAAAAGTCGTTTTGCACAGAAGGCAAGATACAAGACATAAATGGTATGCAAAATGGCACTATAAACTTGCGGATATAACTTTAACCGTTTCAAAAGTTGTTAAAGATAATTTAATAAAATACGAAAATGCACCGATAAATAAAGTAAAAGTTTTATACAACGCATTTGATATAAAAAAGTTTGAACAGGAAATAGATTGTAATGATATAATAAAGGAATATACTTTAGAAAACAAATTTGTTATAGGAACTGTTGGAGCGATTGTTTCTTTAGAGGGTAAAGGTCAGCAATATCTTATTGAAGCAATATCAAAATTAAGAAAAGATTATCCGAATATAATTGGTTTGATAGTAGGTGATGGTGCAGGTAAAAAGTTACAGCAAGAATATGCAAAACAATTGGGTGTAGATGATATAGTTAAGTTTACGGGATATCAATCAAATGTTTCTAAATTTTTAAAAGTTATGAATATTTTTTGTTTATTGTCTTGCGGTAGTGAAGGTTTTGGTAATGTTAATCTTGAAGCGGAATTTTTAAAAATTCCTGTTATAACAACAAATATAGGAGGAATACCCGAAACAATAATAGATGGCATTACAGGATTTTTAATAGAACCCAGAAATGTTGATATGATTATATCAAATGTTAAAAAATTGATAGAAGACAAAGAATATGCAAAGAATATGGGAGTTGCAGGTAATAAATTTGTTAAAGAAACTTTTTCAAAACAAAAGTTTGTTGAAAATCTTACAAATATATATGAGAGTATATTAAATGCTTAAATATTTATTATATCCGTTAACCGTTATTTATTATTTGTTTTCCGAATTAAACAGGTTATTAACTAAATCAAAGAAATTATATAAGCCTGTTATCAGTATAGGTAATATTACTTGGGGAGGAAGCGGTAAAACCCCTATGACTATTGAAGTGGCAAAATATATTTTAAGTTTAGGAAAAATGCCGGTAATATTATCAAGAGGATATGCGAGAAAAAATAAAGAAATAAAAAATGTTATAGTAAGAGATAAGGAGAAAATTCTATCCGATATAGAAAATTCGGGAGATGAACCGTATATGATGGCTAAATTTGTAAATTGTCCGATAATAATAGGTGCCGACAGATTTGAAAGTGCTAATTTAGCAAAACAATTTAATCCGGATATTTTTATATTGGATGATGGTTTTCAACATTGGAAATTAGAGAGAAATTTGGACATAGTCTGTATAAATGCTTTAAACCCGTTTGGTAACGGAATGACGATACCGTCGGGTATTTTAAGAGAAAAAAAGTCTGCACTAAAAAGAGCAAACATAGTTGCTGTGACAAACTGTAATTTAGCAAACAAAGATAAAATACTTGATATAAGACAAGAAATATTTAAAATAACAAAAGAGTTACCTATAGAAGTTTCTTGTCAATATTATGAAATAGTGAACATGTATAATAATTCCAAAGTTCAAGATTTTAATTATTTTAGAACAAATAATACTTTTGTTGTTGTGTCTGCAATCGGTTCTCCGGATAATTTTGTAAATACAGTTATAAATCTGGGTTTAAAAATAAAAGAAGAAGTTATTTTTTCGGATCATCATAAATATCAGAAAAAAGATATAACTGAAATTTTAAATAAGTTAAGTGGTAATGAAAAAATTATAACAACAGCAAAAGATGCCGTAAAAATGAGCGAAGTGGTAGATGTAAAAATGCAACAAAAGATATATGTATTAAACATATTGTTAACTTTTAATAACGGAAGAGAAGTTTTTGAAGAAGAAATAAACTCTTTATTAGGTATGAACAATGAAAAATAAATTATCACCTGCAATTTTTTTGGATAGAGATGGAACAATCAATCATGATAAAAACTATTTAAGTGATGAAAAACAGTTAAAATTATATAAAAATATAGAAAAACCTTTACTTAAATTTAAAGATATGGGTTTTAAAATTGTTATAGTAACAAACCAATCCGGAATAGCAAGAAAATATTTTACTGTAACAAAATTGAAGCGAATTAACTCTAAATTAATAGAGATGCTAAAGAAATTGAAAGTGAAGATTGATGGAATGTATTATTGCCCACAAGGTCCTAATGATAATTGCGATTGCAGAAAACCGAAAATAGGTATGGCAAAACAGGCAGCAAAAGAGTTAAAGATAGATTTGAAAAAGTCTTATATGATAGGTGACAGTGTCAGAGATTATATTTTCGGTTACAATTTCGGCGGAAAAGGAATATTGGTTCTTACGGGACACGGCAAAAAACAGTTTGCAAAAGTAAAAGATGAAAAGCAAAAACCTTTAGCAGTTGTCAGAAGTTTAAGTCAAACGGTGGAGGTTATAAAAAATGATTACAAAAAAAATTAAAGTTTTAATATTAGCAGTATTTATAACATTACCTATTTATGCTCAAAAAGTCACAGATGTTTCCGCAACAAAAGAATTTTTTGAATATTCACCGGATTTTCAATGGAGACAGTTAAAAGGTAATTTGCCGGAAAAGGAAGATTTGGTATTTGATGTTTATTGGAAATTTGTTAAAGTGGGTAAAGGAACTTTGGAAATAAAAGGATTTGAAGAAATAAACGGAAGAACGGCATACCATATTTATTCGGAAGCAAAATCCGCACCGTTTTTTGATAGCTTTTTTAAGGTAAGAGACACAAACCAGTCTTGGTTAGATACGGAAAGTTTTTGCTCATTAAGATATCTTACAAATATTTCCGAAGGCGGTTGGAAAAAATTCGAACAGTTGGATTTTAATCATGAAAATAAAAGATTTGCAAGAAACGATGACGGAACAATGAAGTATGGCGATACTGTTCAATGGGTTCAAGATGTTATATCTTCTTTTTATTTCTTAAGAACATTAGATTTGGAAGTCGGTAAAGAATATTGTTTTGATGCACATTCCGGAGATGATACTTGGCCGTTAAAGACTAAAGTTATAGGTAGAGAAACGGTCAAAGTTGATGCGGGAACATTCGATTGTTTGATATTGGAACCTTTCCTTAGAGAAGATGCCGGAATATTTAAAGCTAAAGGAAAATTAAAAATTTGGGTAACAAACGATGATAGAAAAATGCCGGTAAAAATGAAATCTAAAATTCCGGTAGGTTCAATATCTGCGGAATTATCAACATATAAAAGTGAAAGTAAAATAAAACAGGAAGAAATGATAGCAAAAGAAGTTTCTTCCGAACAACAAGAATTTAATATAGAATAAGTCAAAATGAAAACGAAGATAATAAGTACCAAGAAAGAAAGTAACGAATTTGTTATAGAAACCGCAAATGATATTTTGAAAAATAAAGGTATAGTTGTATTACCTACAGATACCGTTTACGGAATAATGACAAGTGTGTTTAATTTTGAAGGGCAAAAACAAATATACAAACTTAAACATAGAGCAGCAAGAAAACCTTTAATATTAATGTCCGATAACATTGAAACATTAAAACAATTTGTTGTATTTCCCAAAGGTATAGATAAAATAGTAATGGAATTTTGGCCTGGTCAATTAACATTAATTTTGCCTACTACGGAATTAGGAAAGATGTTAACCGGTGGTAGAGATAATTTAGGGGTTAGAATTCCTAACTGCAAAATACTTTTAAATATTATG
>JAFXOB010000041.1 GCA_017529005.1 Elusimicrobiota bacterium | reverse complement strand
GTATTGTTATCAAACGGGAATTCGTTTGATTTTCCTCTTATACCATCTGTTCCAAAAAATTTCATATTATTACCTTAAATATTAAAATACTTGTATCTTAATATTATACATAATTATATTTAGTTTATAAATAAAAAAGAGCTTTATAGTGTAAAACTATAAAGCTCTTTTAAATTTTTATTAATTACCAAGAGAACCAACTTTTTATTTTACTAAAGAAACCGGTATCTTCTTTTTTCTCTTCTTTTTTAGGTTCTGTTGATTTTGCTGCTGCTGTTTCTTGTGCTGCTGATGCTGCTGTTACCGCAAGATCTTTTGTTGAAACTTCTTCAGATGTTGCAACTTTTACTGCTGCTGCCGTTGCTGCTGCCGTTGCCATTTCTGAAGCTGTTGCAGACGAATTTTTTATTGTTTTAATTGCAGAATTAACTGCACCTGCTTTTTCTAAAACAGGAACTATTTTATCACCATATTTTACATTGCTTTTTGCATAATCTAATGCTGTTTTTCCAAGAACATCTACTGCATTAACGTCTGCACCTTTGTTTAACAATAAGCCAACTATTGCAAGAGAAGAAGCTGATGTGTTTTCACAAGCTGACATCAAAGCTGTTTTTCCTGTATCTGCAGCAATTGCATTTACATCCACGCTACCTGTAGTCAACATACTTTGTATTGCTGTTATACCTCCTGTCTTGCACAAATCAATAAATGTGTTTGAATCTGCTGCAAAAACAGAAACTACTGACAAACTTACAAACATTGCTACCAACATTACTAATTTTTTCATTTTTTTTCTTTCTCCTATTTTGATAGTTATTTTTCTTCTTCTGTATTATTTAAATCGTTTTTCTCTTTAAGTTCCATTGCTTTTTTTAAATCTTCAATGGCACCATTATAATCTCTGATTTCCATTTTAGTTCTTGCCATATCGGCATATATCCATTCTTCTTCACTATCAATCTCTATCGCTTTTTCAAATAATTCTATTGCCTTTTCAAAGTTGCGATTTATTTCATATTCCTTTTTTGCTTCTATCGCTAAATCTTTAGCATCATCTTTATTTGTTCTCTCATAGTCAACAATTTCTTCAATTTGCGGTTCATCTGCAATTTCTTCATTATTATTATCAATTAACCCGCAAGAACTAAAGCAAAGAACACAGAATAAAAACGAGTATAAAGTTTTTTTCATGTAAAAAAACTATCCTCTGGCATTTTTTAATTCTTTTATTATTGCAGGGATAATTTCATACAAATCGCCAACCAATGAGTACGTTGCTGTTTGCATCATCGGACAATCTTTATCTTTATTTATTGCAATAATTGTGTCTGATGAACTCATACCTACCATGTGCTGAATTTGTCCTGAAATACCACATGCAACATAAATTTTAGGTGCTACCGTTCTTCCGGTTTGGCATACTTGATGAGAATATGGTATCCAATTAGAATCTACTGCAGCTCTTGATGCACCTACTGCACCACCTAACAAATCTGCCAACTCTTTTATAAGTTTAAAACCTTCCGGATTACCTAATCCTCTACCACCTGAAACTATAATATCTGCATCTGAAATGTTTACATCTGCACTTTGATCTTTAAAGAATCCTATAAATTTTGTTCTGTTAATAATTTTTTGTGCATCTATTGTCTTATTTATAACTTCTCCTGTTCTACCCTCTTGAACCTTAGCTTCTTTAAACACTTTGTGTCTGACTGTTGCCATTTGCGGTCTGTGTCTCGGAGTTAAAATTGTAGCCATAATATTTCCTCCGAATGCAGGTCTTGTTTGCATTAAGTTTCTTGTTTCTAAATCAACTTCCAATGCAGTACAATCTGCAGTAAGACCGGTATAAATTTTTGCTGCAACTCTTGAAGCAAAAGATCTTCCTATATTTGTTGCACCCATAAGAACAATTTCCGGTTTTTCTTCTTTTATTAAGTCCGCTAATATACAACTGTAAGGATCATCTTGAAATTCTGCTAAAATAGGATCATCGTAAACATAAACTTTATCTGCACCTCTGTTTATCAAATCCTGAGCTTTTGCAGATATATTTGAACCGATAAGTATAGCACTTAAAGGAACATTTAATGTTTTTG
This sequence comes from Elusimicrobiota bacterium, assembly GCA_017529005.1. Lineage (GTDB taxonomy): Bacteria > Elusimicrobiota > Endomicrobiia > Endomicrobiales > Endomicrobiaceae > Ruminimicrobiellum. Next base: position 1,079 of record JAFXOB010000041.1, on the reverse strand, counting down.
CAAGTTCACTGCCTTTATTTAAAAGTTCATAAACTACTGATGAAATTTCGCCGTGTCTTTGTTCTGCATAAACCCATACACCTTTATATAAAGATTTATCTACGGCATCTTTAACTTCTTCTTTTTGCATTGTAATTGCTTTCATACCGCAAACTTCTATACAAGAACCGCAAAACCTGCATTTCTCTCCATCAACTACAGCTTTACTGTCTTTTAAAGAGATTGCACCAAAAGGGCAAGTAACTTCACAAGCACCGCAACCAATACATTTTTCTAAATCTATATTCAATTTATTAGCCATTTTTATTCTCCTATATTAAGCTGTTATCCATCAATTTCTTTACTAACTTAGCTGCAATTTCTTGTGGTTCACCTTCAAATTTTTCTCCACCTGTTCTTTGAGGAGGAGTAAATATCTTTTTTACCTGCGTAGGAGAACCTGCTAAACCTGTTTTTTTAGTATCTGCATTTATTGCTGCGGCATTTAATTGTTTTATCACAGCTTTCTTTGCTGCCATTTTACCTTTAAGAGATGGAATCCTTGGAGTATTTATTTCCTTAACAACAGTAAGTAAGCAAGGAACCGGAGCTTCTATTAGGTCGTATCCGTCTTCCATCATTCTTTGAACTTTTATTGAATTTTCAGTAACTTCTTCAATTTTTCTTACATAAGCAACATGTGGAATGTTTAACATTTCAGCTACTGAAGGCCCTACTTGTGCAGTATCACCGTCTGTTGCTTGTTTCCCGCAAAATATAACACCAAAATCGGTTATTGTTTTAATTGCTGTTGATATTGCATAAGATGTTGCCCAAGTATCTGCTCCTGCAAATGCTCTGTCTCCTATAAGTATTGCATCATCACATCCTCTTGAAATAGCTTCTCTTAAAGCAGATTCTGCTTGAGGTGGCCCCATTGTAATAACCGTAACTTTACCACCGACTTTTTCTTTAAGTCTAACAGCTTCTTCTATAGCATATTCATCAAAAGGGTTTATTATAGCTTCAACACCTTCTCTCTTTAAAGTACCTCTTTCTGGATCAATTTGAACATTGGTTGTACCCGGTACCTGTTTAAT
>JAFXOB010000040.1 GCA_017529005.1 Elusimicrobiota bacterium | reverse complement strand
TGACTACTCAAGCTGTGGTTATGAGAGACGGTAAAAGAATGCATATAGACTCTTCCGAAGTTGTTCCGGGAGATATTTTGTTTTTTGTTTCCGGTGATAAAGTTGCAGCAGATATAAAACTTATATCCTCAAGAGAATTACAAATAAACGAATCTGCTCTTACAGGCGAATCACTGCCTGTAGAAAAAGATATTAATACATTACCATCTTCTACTGTTTTGGCAGAAAGAAAAAATATGTTGTATGCATCAACACTTGTAACTTATGGCAGTGGTAAAGGCATCGTTGTAGCAACCGGCGACAATACGGAAGTCGGTAAAATTTCACAACTTATATCGTCCGCAGATGTTTTAGAAACACCGTTAACACAAAGAATGGCAAAATTCAGTATATTTTTAATATATCTTATTATGTCTATGGCTATCATTACATTTGCCGTAGGTATATATCACAACCAAGGATTGGTGTTGATGTTCTTGGCAGCTATCGGTCTTTCCGTTGCTGCAATACCGGAAGGATTACCGGCCGCAATGACAATAACACTTGCAATCGGTGTTTCAAGAATGGCCAAAAGAAAAGCAATTATAAGGAAATTACCTGCAGTAGAAACATTGGGAAGTACAACAGTAATATGTTCGGATAAAACAGGAACTTTAACCGAAAATCAAATGACGGTTGTAGAAATGTTTACAGACGGAAAAATTATTGATGTTTCAGGAACAGGTTATAGTTTTGAAGGACAACTAAAAATTAAAGAATCTAATACTGTTATAGGTATAGAATATTCAAAATCTTTAAAATTATGCTTAATTGCCGGATATTTATGCAACGATGCAAAAATAATAAATATTGACGGTAAAAATGATGTTCAAGGTGATCCGACCGAAGGTGCTTTGATTGTTTCCGGAGCTAAAGCAAAACTTAATGATGAAATTGTGGAGCAATTTCCGAAACTTGATACAATACCATTTGAATCTCAATATCAGTATATGGCAACATTGCATGAAAACGGCGGAACAAATATTGCCTTCGTAAAAGGTGCAGTAGAAAAAATTACAAATATGTGTTCTTATATGCTCGATAAGCAGGGAAACAAAATACACTTCAATAAGGAAGAAATAGTAAAAGTTGCAAACGAAATGGCAACAAGAGGGTTAAGAGTTTTATGTTTTGCTTATAAAGATCTTGATGAAAATCATAAACAATTAAGGCATGAAGACATATTAATAGGATTAACTTTTGTAGGTCTACAAGCTATGATAGATCCTGCAAGGCCGGAAGTTATAGAAGCAGTAAAGAAATGTCATAGCGCAGGAATAAAAATTAAAATGATTACCGGAGATCATGCATTAACAGCATCCGCCATAGCAAAAGCTATAGGTATAATTAAAGGTGAAAATGCTGATTATACCGCTATAACAGGTAGCCAACTTGAACAATACGATGATGAAAAACTAAAAGAAATCGCAGTAAAATATTCCGTATTTGCAAGAGTAACTCCTGAACAAAAATTAAGACTTGTAAGAGCTTTACAAGTACAAAATAATATAGTTGCCATGACAGGTGATGGTGTAAATGATGCGCCAGCACTAAAACAGGCAAATATAGGTGTTGCTATGGGTATAACAGGAACCGAAGTTGCAAAAGAGTCTGCAGATATGGTTTTAACAGATGACAATTTTGCATCAATTGTTGCTGCTGTTGAAGAAGGAAGATGTGTATTTGATAATATAAGAAAATTTATTATTTGGACTCTTCCTACAAATATGGCACAAGGTATTGCCATGATGACGGCTATTTTTCTTAACATGAAAGATTTACCTATTTTACCTAAACAAATTCTTTGGATAAATATGTCAACAGCACTTTTTTTAGGTATGATGCTTTCTTTTGAACCTAAAGAAGATGGAATAATGGAAAGAGAACCAATAAGTCCGAATATGAAAATTATGGATGGAATTTTTTGGTACAGACTTGCAATTATAAGTGCAATAATAGTTACAGGTGTTGTAATATTATTTAATTATGAATTAAATCATGGTGCGACACTTGCACAAGCAAGAGGTGTTGCCGTATCTGTATTTATAGTATGTCAAAGTATGTATTTGTTAAATTGTCGTTCAATGTCAAAATCTATGTTTTCATTAGGTTTATTTTCAAATCCGTACATTTGGCTCGGAATATTTATAATGTTTGCAACACAATTTATATTCTTATACGTTTCCCCTGTAAATACATTTTTCTCAACAGCAGGAATTTCACTTGCTTCATGGGGCAGACTTTTTATATTAGGTTTTATAATCTATGCAGTTATAGGAACAAGCAAATTTATAGGAAATATTGTTAGAAAATAAATTTATATAATGGATGTTTAATTTAAGTAAATATGTCATTTATATCTTTATCATTTTT
>JAFXOB010000039.1 GCA_017529005.1 Elusimicrobiota bacterium | reverse complement strand
GATAGTGTTTTTTGTATGGGAATGATTCCGCCTGTTATATTAATATCTTCTATATATGTTACGAACATAAATAAAAATTATATAAAACGAATATTAATTTATTTTTTTATTATTTTAGGATTATTACAATATTTTGAATATTCTTTTAATATCAACATAGGATTCAAAAATCTTGTAGTGGATTTTGAGGGAACAAAGTTCTATTATTTTAATAAAGAAATAAATACTATAAATAAAAATAAAAAACATATAGCGTTTTTAAACAATCTATTAAAAATTATAATTAAACATAATTCAAACAAAATATATATACGATATAATAATAAAGAGCTGGAACTTAAATTTATAGATTTTTTAAATTATATGAATTTAAATGGTATATTTTTTAACTACGATTCTTTAATGAGTTGGACTGATTGTTCAACAACGGATACTATTTTTTATATAGGAAATTATCTTCCTGTTAAAAATCAATTAGATGAATATGTAAAAGATATTGTTTCACATCCTGTTTCTCAAATGGATAATATTGATATAAATCATTATTCTAATGAATTTTTAGAATTTGCTAAAAAAAGAGAACATTATATTAAAGAAAATTTTGTTATAGAAAATGAATTCGATTTGAACGACAACACGAACAATAATGTAAAAGTTACTGTACTTGTTAGAAAAAAATAATAATTATATTCTTAAAAAATGAACTACCCTGGTTTTTAGGGTAGTTCATTTTTCTATTTAAAACAAATTTTATTTTGTTTCTTTATTTTCTGTTTGTGCAGCTTGTTCCAATTCCGTAGGTTTATTTTCTTCTTCTTCAGCTTCTTCACCTACTACTGTTGCAACTGATGCAACTTTGTCTCCTTCTTCAAGCCTTACAAGTCTTACACCTTGTGTATTTCTACCTATAACGGAAATTTTGTCTACTTTACTTCTTATTGTTATACCATGTTCGGTTATAAGCATTATTTGTCCTTCGTTTGCTTTACCGATATATATAACATTTCCGTTTCTTTCGGAAGTTTGCATATTTATAACACCTTTTCCGCCTCTCTTTTGTAATCTGTATTTACCTACTTCGGTTCTCTTACCATAACCGTTTTCAGCAACAGATACAAATACATCTTCAGGTGAAAATACTTCCATACCTATAACTTCATCGTCTTTTTCAAGTGATATACCTCTTACACCTTGGCCTGCTCTTCCTATGGCTCTGACATCCTGTTCTTTAAATCTTATTGCTATACCTTTCTTTGTAGCTATAACAACTTCAGGATTTTTTTCTATTTTCTTAACATCCATCAATATATCGCCGTCTTCCAATTTTATTGCTATAATTCCGCCTCTTCTCGGGTTGGCAAATTCGGATAATGCAATTTTCTTTATTGTTCCTTTTCTTGTGCACATTAACAAATACTCGTCTTTAATATCTTTCGAATTGAACGATCTTATAGGAATTGAAGCTGTAATCTTTTCATCCGGACTTGATAACTGTATTATGTTAACGATAGCTTTACCTTTAGATGTTCTTGTTCCTTCAGGAATTTCGTATACTCTTGACCAATACAATCTTCCTCTTGTAGTAAACGATAACAAGTAAGCATGTGTGGATGTTACAAACATTTTTGCAACAAAATCATCTTCCTTTGTTGTCATACCAACAACACCTCTGCCGCCTCTTGCCTGAACTCTGTATGTATTTACAGGTATTCTCTTAATATATCCTGCATTTGATACTGTAACTACAACTTCTTCTTCTTGAATTAAATCTTCAATATTGAAATCTTCGGCATCTGCAGTTAAATGTGTTCTTCTCTTATCACCATATTTAGCTTTTAATTGTAATAATTCGTCTTTAATTATTGCCAATACTTTTCTCGGATCTTCCAAAATAGATTTTAATCTTTCGATATTTTTTATAACTTCTATATATTCTTCATCTATTTTCTTTCTTTCAAGACCTGTTAACTGTTGCAATTTCATATCGAGAATTGCTTGTGCTTGAAGTTTTGATAATCTGAATTTTTCCATTAAGTTAATTCTCGCAGTATCGGTATCGGGGGATTGTCTTATGGTTTTTACAACTGCATCCAAATTATCTATTGCAATTTTCAAACCTTCCAAAATGTGAGCTCTTGCTTCTGCTTTTTTAAGTTCAAATTTTGTTCTTCTTACAACAATAATCTTTCTGTGCTCTACAAAATGGTAAAGCATTTCTTTAATATTTAAAACTTTCGGTTTGTTGTTAACAAGTGCAAGCATTATAACACCGAAACTTGTTTGCATTTGTGTATGTTTAAACAATTGGTTTAATACAACTTGAGCATTTGCGTCTCTTTTTAATTCAATAACAACTCTCATACCGTGTCTGTCGGTTTCATCTCTTAAATCTGAAATACCGTCTATCTTTTTATCTTTTACAAGGTTTGCTATCGATGTAATAAGCATTGCCTTATTTACTTGATACGGAAGTTCGGTAATAATGATAGCTTCTCTGCCGCCTTTCATTTCCTCAATTTCGGTTTTGGCTCTCATCTTTACGGAACCGCGACCTGTTTCCATATAATCTTTAATTCCGGCTTTACCTAAAATTAAAGCTGCTGTAGGAAAATCAGGACCTTTAATATATTTCATTATTTCCGATATTGAAATTTCAGGATCATCTATAAAAGCTACTGTTCCGTCTATAACTTCAGATAAATTGTGTGTAGGAATATTTGTTGCCATACCTACTGCGATACCTGATGAACCGTTTATTAAAAGTTCAGGCAACTTTGTAGGAAGTATTAACGGTTCTTGTAACGAACCGTCATAGTTCGGAATATAATCTATTGTGTCTTTATCTATATCGGCAAGCATTTCATCTGCGATATAGTCCATTCTTACTTCGGTGTACCTCATAGCTGCCGGATCATCACCGTCAACACTACCGAAGTTTCCTTGACCATCTATAAGAGGATATCTCATAGAAAAGTCTTGAACCATTCTTACAAGTGCATCATATACCGAAGAATCACCGTGAGGATGATACTTACCGAGCACATCACCCACAATTCTTGCAGATTTTTTATAAGGTGTATTTCTTCTTACACCCATTTCTTTCATTGCATATAAAATTCTTCTGTGAACAGGTTTTAAACCGTCTCTAACATCCGGCAAAGCTCTACCTACGATAACACTCATAGCATAATCTATATAAGATGCTTTCATTTCATCTTGAAGGTTTGTAGGAACTATTCCGGGATTTATCACAACTTCTTTTTCTTCCGTCGGTTTATTTAAATCTTTATCTTCTGCCATTATATACTCCTTAGTTTTTCAACTATTAAATTCTATTCGATTGTCAAACTATATCTTAAATATCCAAATTAGTTACATCTAATGAATGTGCTTGAATAAATGCTCTTCTTGCTTCTACTTTATCACCCATAAGAGTTGTAAATATTCTGTCTGTTTCTATTGCATCTTCAAGTTTAACCTGCAACATTTTTCTTCTTGCAGGATCCATTGTTGTTTCCCAAAGTTGTTCCGGGTTCATTTCACCCAAACCTTTATATCTTTGAATTGTTGCACCTTTTCTGCCTAACTCTCTTATTTGTTCTATCAACTGATTTGTTGATGCTAAATCATGAACATCATTGTTTTCGCCTTTTAATCTGTAAACAGGTTTTACATGTGTTGTTCCGTAATGATGTAAATGCAACCCTTTACTTTCAAGTTTATTTGCTAAAATGTTTATTCTCGGTAATTCCCATAATTCTTTATATTCCGGTAATATATCTTCCGTTAAACCGTCAACAGGAAGTTCACCGTTATCCTGTTGCATTTGTTTCTTTCTTTCTGCAAGTTCTGCTTTAAATTCTTTCCATTCTTTATCGGAATAAATATATCTTACTTGATTTTGATCTACTACTCTGAAAAGAGGCATCTTGCCTTCTTCTCTGAATTTAAGATATTCACTCCATTTTAAACCTTTCTTTGTAATTTTTATTATAAGGTTATCAAGTTCTGCAATAGAATCTACAATTTGTGTTAACTGTTTTTGATCTATAACATCACCGATTTGTTGTCCGTCTTTTAACAATATCATTGATTGTCCGTCTAAGCCCTGTTTAAACAAGAATTTATCAAGTTCGGCTTCGGTTTGTAAATACATTTCTTTTTTGCCTTTTTTAACTTTATAAAGCGGCGGTTGTGCAATATAAACATAACCATTATCTATAAGTTGCGGCATTTGTCTGTAAAAGAATGTTAAAAGAAGTGTTCTGATATGTGCACCGTCGACATCGGCATCGGTCATGATAACAACTTTATGGTATCTAACTTTATCTATATTAAATTCACCTTCACCTTTACCGATACCTGCACCGATAGCTGTAATCATGGTTTTAATTTCTTCGTTGGTTAACATTTTTGTAAGACGAGATTTTTCAACATTTAAAATTTTACCTCTTAAAGGAAGTATTGCTTGGAAAGCTCTGTTTCTTCCTTGTTTTGCAGAACCTCCTGCAGAGTTTCCTTCCACTATGAAAAGTTCTGTTTTTTGAGGATCTTTTTCTGAACAATCTGCAAGTTTTCCCGGAAGAGCAGCTGAATCAAGAGCACCTTTTCTTCTTGTAAGTTCTCTTGCTTTTCTTGCTGCTTCTCTTGCTTCTGCAGCATTGATAGATTTTTCCAATATTTGACCTGCAATTCCAGGATTTTCTTCCAAGAATGTTGCAAGTGCATCACCAACTAACGATTTTACTATACCTTCAACTTCGGAATTTCCTAATTTTGTTTTTGTCTGTCCTTCAAATTGCGGATTAGGAACTTTAACGGAAATAACTGCCGTTAAACCTTCTCTGACATCTTCTCCGGAAAGTGATAAATTTTTATTTTTTGATAATTCGTTTTTCTTTATATAATCGTTTACAACTCTTGTTAATGCTGAACGGAAACCTGATAAATGAGTTCCGCCTTCGATTGTGTTAATGTTGTTAACGAATGTATGAATTTGTTCGTTATAAGAATCGTTATATTGCATTGCAACTTCAACATCAACATTATCTTTATTTTTTGCAAAATATATAGGTTCTTTATTTATGACCTGTTTGTTTGTATTCAAATAAGAAACAAAACTTTTTATACCGCCTTCATAGTGAAATGTATATTCTTTATCTTGTCTTTCATCTATAATTGTTATATTTGCACCTGCATTTAAAAATGCTAATTCTCTTAATCTGTTAGCTAATGTATCAAAAGAATATGTTGTAACTGAAAATATTTCAGGATCCGGTAAAAATGTAACTTTTGTTCCTCTGTCGTCGGTTTTACCTATTATTTCAAGTTTTGTTGTAGGTTTCCCTTTAGCATATTCTTGTCTGTAAATATTTCCGTTTCTGTAAACTTCTACTACCAATTTTGTAGAAAGAGCATTCACACAAGATACACCTACACCGTGCAAACCACCGGAAACTTTATAAGAATTTTTATCAAATTTTCCACCGGCATGCAAAACTGTCATAACAACTTCAAGTGCCGATTTATCTTTATATTTAGGATGAGGATCTACAGGAATACCTCTACCGTCATCCAATACCGTTATTGAATTATCCGGATGAATTGTAACGTCAATATTTTTACAAAACCCTGCTAAAACTTCATCGATAGAGTTATCTACTGTTTCATAAACCAAATGATGAAGACCTTGTTCGGATGTTGAACCGATATACATGGCAGGTCTTTTTCTTACAGCTTCAAGACCTTCCAATACTTGAATTTTCGAAGCATCATAATTTGATGCCGCTTTATTTTGTTCTTCAGTAGTCATTAACTTCTTCCTCCATATCTTTTACTACTTAATTTCACACTTTATATTTTTTACTACTTTTTTTCCTAAATACTGATTCAGTTTATTTATAATCTGTCTTTTTCTTAAATTTAAATCATTTACATAAACTGCCGATTTTGCAGATGCAAAAATAACCCCATCTTTAAAACCGTTTAATTCTACTTTATTATTACCTAACTCCTGCTGCCATTTAGACATAATAACATAATAAGTATCGTTTAAACCTAAATCATCTGAAATCTTTTTTAGGATTGAAGATACTTCCGTAAATTCCATTTTATTATGATCTCATCGGCATAACTACACAGAGATAATTTTTATTTTTTTCCGGTGTTATAACCACAGGATTTTGTGAAGTTGTATATGAAAAATAAATATTTTCATCTTCTATATTTTGTAAAATATCTTTAATATAGTTAGGATTAAAATTTATATCAAATACTTCACCTGAATATTCAGTTTCTACTTCCGCTTCTCCGGAACCCAAACCTACTGTATTTGCTGAAACTATCATTTTATTTTTTTCAAAACTTAATTTAATTGAAGAAGCTCTGTCTGCAACAAGTTTATCACCTGTAAGTAATGCCATTTGTTTTACTGCAGACATTGTATTTGCAACATTCAATTTAATTTTTGACATTGTTTTTTTAGGAATAACCTGTTCATAATTAGGAAATACACCTTCTATTAACTTTGTTTGAAATGTTATATCTCCTATCATAACAGTCATTAAATTATCACTTAAACTAATTTGAACTTCTTCTACTTTATCATTAGCAGAAATCAATCTTAAAATATCCGAAACTGCCTTTGTAGGAATAATAACTTTACCTTTAATTTTTTTATCTATACCATCACTGCTAATATAAGATAATCTTCTTCCATCTGTGGAAACCGCTTTTATTATTCCGTCTTCAACTATAAAACATACTCCGTTTAAGACATACCTTTGAGAATCTTTTGATACTGCAAATATTGTTTTCTTAAGCATGGAATTTAATACTTGAGATTTTAAAGAAAATATATTTTCTTTTTGAAAATCCGGTAATGTAGGGTAATCTTTTTTCTCTATACCCATCAAAACAAATTTAGATTTATTAGCTTTTATATTTATTTGATTTGTTTCATCGGCTTTTATTTCTATATTACCGTCAGAAACTTCCTTTATAATATCCGAAAATCTTTTTGCAGGTATTGTTATTGCACCTTCATTTACTATTTCTGCTTTTATATAACAAGTTACTCCTATTTCTAAATCCGTTGCAGATAATTTTACTTTATCTTTTTCTGTTTCAAATAAAAAATTGGAAAGTACAGGTAAAGTTATTTTCGATGCTATTACAGGTTGAACTATTTGCATCCCCTTCATTAATTCATCTTTTGCACAAATTACTTTCATTTACTATTTTCCTCCTTTTTATTTAAAAAAAAATTAATTGTAATAGTAATATTTGTTGATAACTGTAAATTTAAATTAAATTCAAAAAAATTTATAATTATCAATTATTTTTTTTATAAATTTAATGTTAATAATTATGTTGATAAGTTTTTAAATTTATCAACATATTAGAATAAAAATATATTTTTTATCAAAAATCAAAATAATTAACAAAAATATTAACAACTAATTATCTTCTTTTATTAGCTTAATAATTTTATTAATTTGAGCAACAAAAAATGCATCTTCTTCCATTTTTTTTGCTATTTTATTATGAGCATGCATAACAGTAGTATGATCTCTTCCGCCGAAAGTATCACCTATTTCCGTAGTTGACATATCTGTTAAAGATCTTGCTAAATACATTGCAATTTGTCTTGGCATTGCAAGTTCTTTAGTTTTCTTTTTAATTTTTAAATCTTTTACCGTTAAACTATATGCTTCTGCAACAACTTTTTGAATTTTATCTATAGTTATTTGAACATTTTCTTCGGGAACAACAATATCTTTTAATATTGTTTTTACTGCATCCAACGTAAAAGGGGTATTAGTAAATTTAATAAAAGAAGTAACTCTTAATAAGGCACCTTCCAATTCTCTGATATTAGATTTTATTTGAGTAGCTATAAATACTATAATATCTTCAGGAACAGAAAAACCTTCTTCTTCTGCTTTTTTCTTTAATATTGCTATTCT
>JAFXOB010000038.1 GCA_017529005.1 Elusimicrobiota bacterium | reverse complement strand
TGAAGGTGATTTGAGAAGAGAAATTCAAGCTAATATCAAGAGATTGATAGATATCGGCAGTTACAGAGGAATGAGACATAAAAGAAATCTTCCTGTAAGAGGACAAAGAAGTAAAACAAATGCAAGAACAAGAAGAGGAAAGAGAAAGACAGTTGGTGCAGGTGCAGGAAAAGCGGCACAAGCTAAAGCTGCAAAAAAATAAAAAATAACATAAAAATAAGTCGGAGGCTTAAAGATAATGGCAGAAAAGAAAGTTAGCTCATCAAAAAGAAAAATAAAATTTGCCGGCGGAATGGCAAGAGCATATATTCAGTCAACATTTAACAATACTATCGTTAGTATAACTGACGATAAGGGAAATACAATAGTTTGGGCATCAGCAGGCGGTTCAGGATTTAAAGGTGCAAAAAAAGGAACACCGTTTGCGGCTCAGATGACAGCAGCATCGGTAGGAAAAAAAGCAATGGATTGCGGTGTAAAACAGGTTTCTGTTTTTGTTAACGGCCCAGGGCCGGGAAGAGAAACTGCAATAAGAGGTCTTCAATCTTCGGGGCTTATGATATCGGCAATTAAGGATGTAACACCGGTTCCTCACGATGGTTGCCGTCCACCAAAACCAAGAAGAGTATAGTAGTTTTAATATAAAAAGTAAAAATTATTCGGAGGATTTTAATAGATGGCTCGTTATATTGGTTCAGCCTGTAAACAATGCAGGACAGAAAGAGAAAAATTATTTTTAAAAGGTGAAAGATGTAACACAAAGTGTGCATTGGACAGAAAAAGAGGTAAAAATGCACCGGGACAGCATGGAGCAAAAAAAGGTAAAATTTCTGATTACGGAAAACATTTGAGAGAAAAACAAAAAGCAAGAAGAGTATTCGGTTTGACCGAGCAACAATTTAAGAGATACTTTATCGTTGCAGAAAAAATGCCCGGACTTACAAGTGATACATTGTTAAAACTTCTTGAGATGAGACTTGATAATGTTGTTTATAAATTAGGCCTTTCTTATTCAAGAAAGAATGCAAGACAAATGGTTATGCACGGATTAATTTGTGTTAACGGAAAGAAAATAGATGTTCCGAGATACCAAGTTAAAAAAGATGATGTTATAACGGTAAAAGCAAGTTATAAAGATAATATTAATTTGAAAAAACTTATGGAAAACCCTGTAGCAGTTCCGAGTTGGTTAACTTTTGATAAAAATACTATCGAAGGTAAAGTTGTTAATGAACCGTTAAAGGAAGATTTCTCTCATCCTATAAATGGTCAGTTGATTGTAGAATTCTATTCAAAATAAAAAATAACCGCTTGAAAAACAGCGAGTTAAAATGGAGTAATATAGCATGAAAATGCCAGATTTAGAAAAATTAAGAAAATTAGAGGAAGAATCAGAAACAAAAACAAATACTTTCGGAAGATTTATTGCACAACCTTTTGAGAGAGGTTATGGTAATACAATCGGTAACTCTTTAAGAAGAATATTGCTTTCAAGTATTGAAGGTGCGGCAATAACATCTGCTAAAATAACCGGTGCAGAGCATGAATATGCTGTTCTTAAAGGTGTTAGAGAGGATGCTTTACAAATAATTCTTAATCTTAAGAAAATCAGAGTAAGATTAACTTCTGATAAAGAAACTGAAAAGATTAAGTTGAATGTAAGTAAAGGCGGACAGATTACGGCAGCAGATATTGAAAAAAATGCTTCCGTAGAGATTATGAATCCTGAGCAAGAAATTGCTAATATTGATCCGGGAACAACTTTGGAAATAGATATGGAAGTATCTAAAGGCAGAGGATATGTAAGAGCAGAAGATGCTTTAAAAGATCGCAGATATGCAGGATATCCAAAAGATACAATTATTATGGATGCTTTATTTTCGCCGGTAACAAAAGTAAATTATCAAGTTGAAAATACCAGAGTTGGTCAAGATTTAAATTATGACAAACTTATTATGGAAATATGGACAGACGGTTCTGTTAAACCTGAAGATGCTTTAAAACAATCGGCAAAAATTTTAAGAGATAAACTTACAATTTTTACAGGTGAAGCTTCTGTTGCGGATGATTCACAACAAGAAGCTGTGGTTGAACAACCAAAACAAGAGGATAAAACCGAAGAATTAAAAGCTCAACCAATCAGTATATTGGATTTAACAACAAGAGCTTCAAACAGTTTAAAAAATGCAGAAATAGAAACAATAGGACAGCTTATTTCTTATTCCGAACTTGATCTTATGGAATTTGATAAATTCGGAGAAAAATCTTTAAAAGAAATAAAAGAAAAATTAAAGGAGATCGGCTTGTCTTTGAAGGAGCAATTATAATGATAAAAAATCATAATACAAGAAAATTAGCAGTTACCCCATCACATAAAAGAGCTATGATGAGAAACATGACGACATCTTTGTTCTTACATGAAAAAGTTACAACAACGGTTCCCAGAGCAAAAGAAGTTGTCAGATATGCAGAAAAACTTATAACAAAAGCTAAAGCGGCAGATTTGAATGCTAAAAAAGCTATACATTCCGAAATAACGGATAAAGAAGTTGTAAAAAAAGTTTTTGAAGTTTTGGTTCCCAGATATAAAGAAAGAAACGGCGGATATACTCAGATATTCAAAACAGGTGTAAGAAGAGGCGATGCAGCTGAAATGGCAATAGTTAAATTGGTTATATAATCGGTTTAATATATTAGCTTTTTTTTTACAGACACTATCTGAAATTTCAGATAGTGTCTGTTTTTTTATAAAAAGTCATAGAAATAAATTGAAAAATATAGTATAATTATATCGTTATATACTTTTATAATTTTTTATATTATTTATACATAAAAATGGAGGAGTAATGAATTTGAAAAAAATTGTTGCTTTTTTTGTTTTAGGTATTCTTTTTATCTCGACAGGTTTTGCTTTTGCGGAAGAAGATCCGGATTTAAAACTTGAACAAGGTAAAAACTTATTGTTTGATTTTGTTAATGCTACGAGTATTTATCAATCAGTTGATAAAGGTGTTGTTATTTCTTCGAGAGAAGTTGCTCCGGGAGAATGGGAACCTTTGGAATATGTCAGGCAAGATGCGGGAGCTCAGTGGTATAATACAGAAAGAGTATATGATAATGTGAATATAGGTGCAGGTTCAAAAGTTGTATTAGATTCTGCATGGGAAACTGTTTTTGTAAGTTCAAGCAGTGACATTTTTAAAGATTTTAGAGTTATTGCAGATGTTGATGATTCGGATCCGGCTCATCCCGTAACAAGTTCGAAAACAGTTGAATATGATAATATTGTTACTACATATACTTATTCCATGAGAGAAAGATTAGCTACTTTATCGATAGCATCAACAGGAACTATAGTTTTAAATAACGGTAGTGAATTGTCTATAAGAAATGAATATAGTTTAATAACTTCGTCGGGTGATATTTCTCTTAAGTACAGAAAAACTTTAAACGGTCATGATAAAGAAGTTTATGTTGTAGACCATGGAAATATTACAACAAATGAGGCATTGGAATATATTTGCAGAAATGATAAAGAAGAACTTGATTTTGGCGGTACGTCAATTAATATGAAAATTAACGAAGATAGATATACCAAGGATAACCTTTTTACCGGTGATATTATATTTGAGAGAGGAGACAGCGATACAATCTTGACTTTCAGAGGTGTGTCGGAAAAAGATGTTTCGGAAAAACCGGGAAATAAGGCTCCTTCTGCAACAAAGCCTTGGTTGGATCCAGAGAAAACAGAGAGCGGAGGAGATATTACACATGTTGATGTTATTGAGATAGAGGAAGAGATGAGACCTGCGGATTCGGCCAGTGACGATATAGAAATGAGAAACAAATTTATCATAAATGCAAACAGAGCTGTTTTTAATGTTGAAACGGATTGGAACCGTGAGCCCGGAAGTCCTTGGTTAACCACTGATGGAGGTGTTTATTTAATTAATCCTGATTCAACGGGAGAATCTTCTAATATTTCCGGTCCCGGTAATATTGTTAAACAAGGAAACGGAGTATTGGTGTTGTTTTCTGCAAATGCCAATGATTTAAAAGGAACTTCTACCGGTTATGGATGGACTATTGAAGAAGGAATGATTACTGCTGTGGATCAAATAAATTTAGGTAAATCCGCTATATCCGTAGATAAAGACGGAACATTGGGGTTATTTGGACAAAGAGATGATGAAGGTCGTAAAATTTTAACAGAATATTCAAATAATATAACTTTAACCGGCGGTGAAATAAGTATTGCTTCAATAAGTGATGTAAATTTGTCAGGTAATTTATCCGGAGAACAAGCTCATTTTACTCTCTATAAAGACAGTACTTTAGTGTTGTCCGGTAAAAACGATAATATTTCGGAATATTATATAACGTTTGGCGGTAAAAGCGGCGGTTATAATAATTATTTAATTAGTGATGTTAAAGGTTTAGCAAGAGATTGTATCTTGGCTAAAAATATTACGGATGAAGAATATAAGGATACAGCCTTTTTTCAATTAATCTTGGATGAAAACGAAAATAAATTATATTCAGGTTCATTACAAGGAGATATGTATTTACAAAAAACAGGTACGGGGACCGTTACTTTATCCGGTGAAAATACATATACAATGGGTACATATATTACGGAGGGCGGTTTGCTTTTAGCAACGGCAAATTCCGTCGGTCAAGGAAAAATAATGTTTAACGGATCATCATCTACTTACGCGGTTATCGGTGTTTCCGGTACAGTTAAAGAAGTAGATTTAAAAAATGATATTCATGTTAGAAAAGGTGCAATCTTTGATGTTATTGAAAACCAGACATTTAATTTGTCCGGCAGTATTGAAAATTATGATGCAAGACTAAATGATGACGGCAGTCCGATGTATCCGACGGAAATAATAAAAAAAGGATTAGGGAATGTTGTTATAGCTAAAAGTGAAGAAGGCAGCAGAAAAATTAATATAACAACTTTTACAGTAAATGCCGGGAGTTTTACTCTTGATGACGGAGTTGTTTTAGATTCATATTTTTCTTTAGACGGGGATAATGCATCATTAGAAATGAGGCAAAATGCAGGTATTACAAATAAAATAGATATTTTTAACGGCGATTTAACGATTTTTAATGAAAAAAATGTATCTTCCGTAACAGCTATAGTTTTCCATAGTACAGCTACTTCCAGAGATTCTTTTTCTAAGTTACATATAACAAGCGATACTGTTATATCTAATGAAACCATGCCATCAGGTACAATAAATATCGCAAAGAATATAGAATTTGTTACAGATGCAACAACTACGGCAAAGTTGGATAAGTTTATTTTTGATGCAGGTAATGATAAGATAATTGCAAAATCCGGAGAAGGAATTTTTATTGCCGATAATAATTCTGAAAATTTTGTTGCAAAAGACTTATATGTAACTGCCGGAGATTTCAGATTGGAAAATACAAATATGAATGTTTCCAGTACAACTCTTATAGATGGTGGAATATTGTCTGTAAGCAGTACTTCTCATTTTGCATCAACGGCAGCATCGGCCGAAGATAAGAAAATAACCGTTTTAAGCGGTGGTATCGGTATTTATAACGGTGATAGTATAGACAACAATACAAAATTGATTTTTGAAGGAACAGATACCGTAAACCTTTCAAAGTTGGTTATAGAGGCAGAAGGTGTTCAATTAAAAAATGATATTAGTGTTAAAGCCGGTATTAATATACAAAATGAAAAAGATTTTTCTTTCGCAGGAAATAAAATAGATTTTGATCCTCACTATGCGGGCATATTGGCAAAATCCGGTGCAGGAACAATGACGATAAATACCGATGATGTATTTACTATGGGTGAATTAAGAGCATTGGAAGGAAATTTACTTGTGACATCGGATATTAATGTTTCAACTATTTCTGTTCTTGGTGAAAAAGCTTTGTTATCGTTTGAAGGAGTTGAAAGTGCAGCAATTACAGAAACTTTAGTTCTTTCCGAGGGGGGAACATTATCTGTTTCAACTTCTACATTGACTATCGGCAATATAGCTTTGGATTCGGCAACAATAACGAATACTGCTTCAAATATAAATGTTGAAAAGAATTTAGTTCTTAGTTCTTCTACATTATCATTATTGGAAACAAATTCAAATGTTTCTGCCGGCGGGGATATTGGTTTTAGCAGTTCAACAATAGCTCTTTTTGGAGAAGGTTCGCAAATAAAAGGTATGAATAATATAGGTTTTAGCAGTTCGACAATAAATCTTTCTGCAAAATCTGCAAAAATAAGCGCGGAAAATGATATCGGATTTGAAAAATCAATAATAAATCTTTCTTCAGATTCCGTATCAATAAATGCAACGAACAATATTTATTTTGTTGATTCAAAATTAAATTTATCAACAAATACGGGCATAAATGCAACAACAATAAATTTTGATTCTTCTACGATAGTTTTTTCAACAGCCTCTGCAATTTTGAATGCAAAAACTGTTAATTTGAATAACGGATCGGCATTAACTGCTTTCGGTAAAATAACATCAGATCTTAATGTCGGTAAAGGTTCCTGCATAAAAATAGGTAAAGAAAAATCTATTGATACTTTACAAACTAAAAGTGTTGTTTTTGAATCGGATTCCAGTTTATATATAGATATAAATAGTGCAAATGGTGTTATGACTACGGATAAATTAGAAGTTGAAGGAGATATAACGGTTCATAAAAATTCAACTTTATATGTTAATCTTATGGGAGATGAATCAGATTACAATACATCATCAAATGTTAATTTTGCGGAAGATGATTCCGATTCCGTAAAAGAATTTGAGTTTTTAACTTTTTCAGGTAATTATTCTTTTGATAATACAACAAATGAAATTTTTAATATAGTATTAAGTAATCCGAGACTTAGTGCAAGTACTGCTTTAATAGAGAAATCAATTTTCTTAAGATTAGCACAAGAATGGTCGGTATATGATATTCCGGGTGTTACGAAAAATCAGGAATCAATGATAAATGTATTTAATAAAATATATGCAGATACAACAGCCAAAGAAAGTATGAAATCCGTTTTATCTACTTTAGATGCGATATATTCAACTTATAGAACAACCGGAGATAAAACAGAATTTATTAATGCTCTTCAGGATTTGTCTGGAATATTCTATGCAAATTCCTTTATGACAAGTGCTATGCTTTCAAAAGCAAATATTATTTATAACAGATTAAATGATTTTTCTAAAGAAAGAGAAAACAACAATAATGTTTGGGTTCAAGTTTATACTAATAATTTCAGTGTTGCCGAAAACGAGGAAAATCCAAAATTTGAAAATAGTATTTATGGTGTGATTGCCGGATATGATACTGTCAGTGATGATAATTTAGTATTTGGTGTTGCAGGTTTTTATGGACAAGGCGAATTAAAACAAGTGGATGATAAAGCAGATGTTATGGATGCAGGTGTTAATGTTTATGGAGATTATAAAATTAATGAAAATATAGATATTAAAGGTTTGGTTGGCTATTCTATGCAAGATTATGATACTACAAGAAATTTAAGATTTATTAAACAAGAAATAAAATCTAAATATGCTACAAACACAATAAGTTTAGATTTAGAAGCCGCATACAGATATGATCTTAGCGAGAAACTTTCATTGAAACCTTTAGTAGGTGCAAATTGCGCTATAGTTTCTAACGGAGATATTGAAGAAGACGGAGATACCGATCAAAAGTTAAAAATAGATAAAAATTCTTATACAAAAGCCGATGTTAGAGTTGGTGTCGGTTTACAAAGCAGAGCTGTTTCTCCTTTCAATTGGTATGTTTTAGCAGCTGTTAAACAAATTGTAACAGGAGATAAATTTACAACGAAAAGTTCTTTTGTAAAAGCATCCGATTATGAATTTGAAATAGAAAGTACTAAACTTGCAAGTACATCTTTTGTTGGTAATTTAGGCTGTTCATATGATATAAATTCAAGCTTTAATGTTTCATTAGATTTAAATGCTGATACAGGTTCCGCATCAGGTTTTGGTGCAAATGTCGGTGCAACATACAGATGGTAATATCTTTTTAAATAAAAGAATAAACAGGCCTATATCTTTTTATAGGCCTGTTTATTTTGGTTATGGTGAGTAATATTATGATAAAAACAAATGCAATGAGAATATTAGACAAAAATAATGTTGAGTATAAAACTTATGCTTACGACAGTTCTAAAGCAATAAGCGGAACAGAAGTTGCAAAATCTTTAAATCAAAATCCCAATTGTGTTTTTAAAACACTTGTAACAGTTGCAAAATCCAAAAATCATTATGTATTTTTAGTTCCGGTAGAAAAAGAACTTGATTTAAAAAAAGCTGCATTATCGGTAGGTGAAAAGTCTGTTGAAATGCTTAAGCAGAAAGATTTGTTTAATTTAACGGGATATGTTCACGGCGGTTGTTCACCGTTAGGAATGAAAAAAATATTTACTACGGTAATAGATATATCTGCAAACGAGCAACCTATAATTATTTTCAGTGCCGGTAAAATAGGTTATCAAATACAAACTACAATTCAACAATTAAAAACCGCTATAGATTTTATATTAGCAGATATTACAATGTAATAAAAAATATCAATATAGAAAAACAAACTGTAACTTTTTTAATTCTTATTTTGTCTTAATTGTGTATTTGAAAAAAAAGCAGGAAAGGAGGATCAAAATGAGAAATTTAAAAATTACAAAAATTTTATTAAGTTTAATGTTAATGTTTGGGCTTGCAACTTCAAGCTTTGCAGCAGGCGGACCGGCTAAAGGACCTAAAGATAATAAACCTAAAATTGAAAAAAAAGTACATAGTCCTGCTCATAAAAAAGAAGTGAAAGTAGTAAAAGTTTATAAAGATAGTCATCATCATAAGCCACATCATCATAAGCATCATGATAAAGTTGTTTATTATTCCAACAATAACAGCAGTGATATTGCAGCAGCTTGTATAGGAACAGGTATTTGTTTAGCTGTTTTAGCAGCAGCAATTAACAGTTAATAATTGAATAAAAAAATAAAAAAGGCTTATACTTTTTAAGTATAAGCCTTTTTTCTGTGAGTTTTTATTAAGCAGCTGCTTGTTGTTGTGCGTTTTTATCCATTTCAAAAGTTTTTAATATTTTTATATCAGCTTCTTTTACTAAAGTTTGTGTTGCTTGAGAAAGAATACTTTCTGCTCTTTTTGTATTTATATAATCTACAAGAGCTTTTTCAAAAGATTCATAAGTGAATTTTTGTCCTGCAACTTTTTCAACAACATTCATAATAAAATAACCTTGAGCAACATTAGGTTCTGCATTTTCTTTGAAAATTTCAAAAACGTTACTTACATCTCCAACATTTAATTTAAATGCTCTGGATGTTAATTCAACCGGTTGCATACCTTCAAATACATTCATTTTAGAAAAATAAACTCTTGAATCTTTTTGTTGAGAATATTTGTTTGCAACATCCGCAAAGTTTGATTTATCTTTAATTTCTTTTCTTATGGAATTTGCAAGTTGTTTTCTTTGTGCTAATTCTTCTTTTGACATTTTATTATCGGCATATACCAATATCAAATCGAATTGTGCTTTCGGCGCGAGAGATGCTTTTAATTGGTTGGCAACTATTGCAGATTCTTCATATCTGCCTTGCGATTTTTTTAGTTCTTCTATTTTTTTTGTATCATTGTTGTAAATTGCAGAAACATTATCAAAAAATATTTTTGTTTCTTCTTTAGTTACAGGTTTTAAATTTGTTGTGATAAGACCTCTTCTATATTTTTCAATAATAATATCATTAGCTATATTTGATAAATAATTTTCTTTAGTTATATTTTGTGCTTTTAAAGCATTTTCAAAAGCTTTTTCCTGTTCTTCGGGAGTTAATTCTTTACCTTCTTTATTTACCTTAAATTGTTCTTTTACTCTTGAAACCACAGCATCAATTTCTTCTTGAGTTGCTTCGATATTAGATTTTTTTGCTTGCTGTAAAAATACTTCTTTTAAAATCATATCATTAAGAATTCTTTTTCCTATGATATCTTTTGCATTTGGTTGTTGCAATGATTGCGGGTTTTGAGCTTGAACAATTTGAATAGCTTTTTCTAAATTAGAATCAAAATCCGCAGAGGATATTTCCACCCCGTTTACTGTAGCAACGGCAGTTGCTTTTTGATTTTGATTTTGTTGACTTACACAACCAATCATGGCTAAACATACAAATAATAACAAACTTACTGCTTTTTTCATGACACTTAACACCTTTTCCTTTTTAAATTTTGCTAATAATTATACAAAACTAAAAAAAAATTTTAAATAGATATTTAATTTTTTATAGTTTCAGTATTAATTGTTCCAGTGGATTCTATAATTTCATTTCCTTTTTCATCGTGTTTTTTTAAACCCAACAGTTTTGTAAAACCGGATTTTAATTTGCTTGATACTACATTTTTCATTAATGCATCCCCTACTAAAGTTGTTACACTTCCCAATAAGCTTAATGAACCGCTAGGTTCTTCCATAGTTCCGCCTATTTTCATAGTTAAAGGCATTATACCGTCATCTTCATGCCTTCCCGGTGCAGCATTAACGGTCATCTTCAATAAATCATCTTTGAAATTCATTTCTCCGCCGACTTTAAAAGATAAAAGATTTGAAACAAAAGAACATTTATTAAAAGTTCCTTTTCCATGTTCAAAATTTATTGAAGTAATAAAGGATATAAAGTCTATTTTTCCATCCATTTTTTTATTTTGTTCTTGAGCATGTTCTTCCGTCATTTGAGTGGAATTTGTGTCTTCTTCGTTAGAAGAAACGATGGCACTTCCTATACTGCTTAATATATCTAAAACATTTAAAGCATTTATTACATCACTTACTATTTTTAAAGATAAAAATAATCCTTTTATAACAACATTGGATTCCGTAAGTTTATAAATATCCTTTATAACTCCGTTATCCGTTGACAAATCCAAGGAGCCTATAACAGCATTTAAATCCGGAGTTACTTTTTTCATATCCATTTTAAAGTTTATATTTTTCCCCATAAAAAACGGGACATCCAAATCTTTTATATTTGTTGTTACCAAAATATCTAACGGCGGTAAAGGAAAATTCTCTTTTGTTGTTGTGCTTTTCTCTACTTCTTGCTCAATTTTCTTTTCGTTCTCTTTGTTTTTCATTTCTTTTTCATATTCTTTACTAATTTTTCCATACAATCTGTCGGCAGTAAAATTCGCTTTTATTGTTCCTTTTTCTTCTTCAATAAGATAAACAGTAGAAGCTTTGAACGGATATTTGTTTAACTTACCTGTAAGTTCCGGGATTTTTACATCATTTATACTATTTACAGCTATTTGTGAATTTATTTCCGTAAAATCACCTAGTTGAGGAGTGAAAGCACAAATATCAATTAAAGAAATATTACCGGATACAACAGAAGTATTGTTTGTTACATTAAGATTAGCTTGAACTGTTCCGGTAGGATTATAAGGATTTATCAAACTGCTTACATTATGTATTTTATCTAATATAAAATTTATAATGATATTTATATCATATTCAAGATTTTCTTTTCCGTAATTTAAATTACCGTTTATATTTATTGTTGAATCCAAAACATTTATGTCTACTTTTTCAATTTTTACCAAACTGTTATCCAAATTAAGATTTGTTATTGTTTGAATGTCTATTTCAGGTATTTGAAAATCAGGAAGTTCTGTTATACCCGAAAAAGATTGAGAACAAAGATTTAAAATTTTAATTAGTATATTGGCAGAAGGATTATTAAAATCGGAAACTGTTCCGTTTGCTTTGATAACAGTATCTTTTAATCTTAAAATGAAAGCTGTTATTTTTATTTCAGCTTTTGTTAAATCCAGTTCTTGAAGATGTATAAAACCGCTAAAAGCAATATTCAAAGAATTTATTTCCATATCATTAATTTTTGCATATACATCTGTAAAAAAATCGAATTTAAAAGATTTGTCGAATTTAAAACCTTTCATGTCAAAAGACATTTTTGACAAGTTTATATTCATATTGCTTTGTTCATCAATATATGTTATGTTGCAATTATGTAATTGTGTGCTGTGAAGTAAAAGATCAATAGGAGGTCCTGAATTTTTATCTTCATCTTTTTTCTCTTCTTCCTGTCTGTTTTCTTGTTCTTCTTTTTTGAACATAGGGGATTCTAATATAGGATCAAAATTAAATTTTCCGTTTTTATCTTTTGTTATAACAACATTTAAACCTTCGATTCTTATATTATTGACTTTTACTTGTCCTTTTAATAACTTTATAAGAGAAAAACGCAGATATATATCATCTACATGAACTATATTTTGATTTTCTATATCCAAATCAATGTTTTTTATTTGAAAATCAAATATACTTGCAGATATTGAGCTTATTTTTACATTTGCCGATGTCTGCTCTTTTATTATTGTTATAATCTTATTTTTTACACTATCAAGAGGTATAAAATGTATAAGTGCAAAATTTAATGCGGCAATAACTATAAATAAAAAAGCTAAAATACAAAACAAAACTTTTGTAAAGAATTTGAGTTTTTTCATTTTAAGCCTCTAATAAACACCGTAATAAATATTTTGTTTTTGATTATACAAAAAAACAAATAAATTAAACAATGATTATATGAGTATGTTTTTGTTGACAATTAACTATAAAAAAGTATAAAATTTATTGATATTTTATATTGATAAATCAAACTAAAAGCGAAATGAAATATATTATACCTATAGCGGTTTTATTGTTTTCTGTAATAGTTCATGAAGTTGCTCATGGTTTTGTGGCTTATAAAAGAGGAGATTCTACGGCAAAATTGTTGGGCAGACTTACTTTAAATCCTATATATCATATAGATATATTCGGTTCTATTATTCTTCCCGCTATTTTGGTGTTGACTAATTTACCTGCTTTCGGTTGGGCAAAGCCCGTTCCGATTAATATGTACAATTTAAAAAATCCTAAAACGGATATGATTCTTGTTTCTTTGGCAGGTATAACGGCAAATTTTTTACTTGCGGTGTGTGCGGGCGTGCTGATGTTTTTTATAAGAACTTTTTTTGCGCATATGGATGTAATGGTTTCGTTGTATGTTATTTTACAATATGTTATAGTTATTAACATTGTACTTTTTATATTTAATTTGATTCCTATACCGCCGTTAGACGGTTCAAGGGTTGTGTTGTTTCTTTTGCCGAGAGAGT
Organism: Elusimicrobiota bacterium; assembly: GCA_017529005.1. Classification (GTDB taxonomy): domain Bacteria; phylum Elusimicrobiota; class Endomicrobiia; order Endomicrobiales; family Endomicrobiaceae; genus Ruminimicrobiellum. The sequence goes on along the minus strand of JAFXOB010000038.1, from coordinate 6,359 downwards.
TGGCACAAAAATATGCACAAATAGAAAGGTACGGTTTTTGGATAATATTGATATTATTAATGACAAATATTTTATGGAAAATAATAGGTCCCGTAGCAAATTTTTTTATAAGATTGTTAAGCGGATCTATGTAATAAGGATTTTATAATGACAAAAAAAAGAGTTTTATCGGGAATGAGACCGACAGGAAGATTACATTTGGGACATTATTTCGGGGCATTAAAAAATTATGTGGCAATACAAGATACTCACGAATGTTTTTTTATGGTTGCGGATTGGCATGCGTTGACAAGTGATTATGCCGATACAAGCAATATAAAAGAAAATGTTGTAGATATGGTTATAGATTGGTTAAGTGTCGGAATAGATCCGAAAAAAGCGGTAATATTCAGACAATCGGAAGTTGCTCAACATAGTGAACTGTTTTTGATTTTATCCATGATTACTCCTTTAGGTTGGCTTTACAGATGTCCTACATACAAAGAACAACTGAAAGAAATACAAAATAAAGATTTGAACAATTACGGTTTTTTGGGGTATCCCGTTTTAATGGCTTCCGATATTTTGTTATACAAAGCCAATGAAGTTCCCGTAGGGGAAGATCAACTTGCACATTTGGAATTTTCAAGGGAAATAACAAGAAGATTTAACAATTTTTACGGAGATGTTTTGGTTGAACCGCAAGCTCTTCTTACAAAAACAGCAAGAGTTCCCGGACTTGATAAAAGAAAAATGTCGAAATCTTACGGCAACTCAATTTTATTGGCAGAAACCGATGACGATATAGCAAAAAAAGTAAGAACAATGTACACGGATCCTTCAAGAATAAAAGCAACCGATGCGGGACATCCCGACGGATGTGTAGTTTTTGCTTTTCATGAAATCTTTAATAAAAATGCACAAACAAGAAAACAAGAATGTATGAACGGATGTGTAGGTTGTGTAAAATGTAAAAAAGAATTAACCGAGATGATTTGCGAATTTTCAAGACCGATACTCAAAAAAAGACAAGAACTTGTAAACGATAAAAAATATGTGGAAGATATTTTAAAAGAAGGTTCTTTAAAAGCAGGGCAGGTTGCAATTCAAACAATGAAAGAAATAAGACAGGCGGTAAAGTTATAAAATTATGGGTATGGAATACGATGTACATTTAGATACATTTGAAGGTCCGTTAGATTTGTTGTTGCATTTGGTTAGAAAGACGGATCTTGAAATACAGGAAATTCAAGTATCGGAAATAACTACGGAATATTTGGAATATCTTGATACAATAAAGAATTTGGATCTTGATACTGCGGGAGATTTTCTTGTTATGGCATCTACTCTTATGCAAATAAAAGCAAAAATGCTTCATCCCGATAATGAAAAAGATAAAGAAGATGCAGATATAGAACTTGATAAAATAAAGGAAAGGTTACTCGAATATCAAAAGTATAAAGAAGTTTCGAAATTATTGGCAAATAAGGAACAAGAATATTCTCAAACCTATTACAGACCAGAACCGATAATTCCCGAGCAGGAATATGAAATAGATGCTACGATTTATGATCTTGTAAAAAGTTTTCAAAATGCTTTAAGAACTTTGCCCGAAGAAGTCAGAGAAATAATGTATAAAGAAATTCCCATAGAAACAAAAATAAGGGAAATTCTTGATATTCTCGAGGGGAAACAGTATCTTACGTTTAGTGAAATTGCAAAAATTCAAGCATCAAGATCCGCTATGGTTGTTTGTTTTATGGCAGTATTGGAATTGGTTAAAAATAAGCAAGTTGTTGCAAAACAATCCGAATTGTTTGAAGATATAAGAATTTACAGAGTTTATAATACGCAAGAGGATGACAACAGTATTGTAAAAGAGGAAAAAGACGAATTGAATTTAGATATAGAAAAAAATATAACCGAAGAAAAGGTTGAACAAGAAAAGCAAGAGGATGATTTTGAATTAGAATCGGAATCCATAAATTCGATAAATAAAGAAACAGGGGATAATGATGGAAATCAGTGATATAAAAAAAATAATAGAATCTTTATTGTTCGTTTCGGATAAACCATTACTTAACAGAGAAATAAAAGCAGTTATAAAAGATGATTTACCAGAGAATATTAAAATAGAAGATATAATGAAAGAAATGCAACAGGAATATGTTCAACTTAACAGAGCATTTGAACTTAAATTTGTTGCAGACGGTTGGACATTTGCAACAAAACCGGAATATTCAAATTGGATAAAAAAATTACTTAAAGAAAAAACTATATTAAAATTATCTCCTTCAGCAATGGAAGTTCTTTCGATTATTGCATATAAACAACCGATTACAAGAGCGGAAATAGATAATATAAGAGGAGTTGATTGCGGCGGAGTTATAGATACTCTTACCGACAGAAAATTTATAAAAATTGTAGGCAGAAAAGAAACTTTAGGCAGACCTTTGTTATACGGGACAACTCAAGAGTTTTTGAGACATTTCGGTTTAAGTCATTTAAGTGAATTACCTGCTATTGAAGAGGCAAAAGAAGTTTTACCGGAACAGCAAGAACTTGTTCAAGAGTTGCCGTTTGACAATAAAGAAGGAAATGACAGCTCTAATGTTGTTAATGAGACGGATAATAATAAAAATTCTAATGTTACTACAGAACAACAAAATAATAAAGATAATACTGTCGATGAAGAAAAAGTTTTAAGTAATATAAGCAGTAATATAAAAGATAATAATGTTGATGTTGTGGCTGAAAACACGGATACAGAACAAAATAATACTGAAAATTAAATGCTTTTTATAAAAAAAATATTGTTTTTATAAAATTTATATGTTATAATTTTCACTATAGTGTTTGTTAAATAGTCACAATATTACAAAAGGGGATATTGATGGCGGATAATAATCAAGTTGGTTCTAACGGAAACGGATTGCAGTTAGGGCTGTTCATAAATAATCAATATATAACTGTCAAAAAAATAGGTGTAGGCGGCTTTGGTATTGTTTGGCAGGCTTATGATTTTAGCTTAAGAAATTTTATAGCAATAAAAGAACTCCTTCCAGAATATGCTCAACCAAAATTTGTAGAGATGTTTTATAAAGAAGCCTTAATAGCTAAGAATATTATTCATGATAATATTGTTAGAGTTCAACATTTTTGGCAGGGCAGTAACGGCTCTTATTATGTCGTTCTTGATTATGTTAGAGGTGTAGACCTTGAAAATTTAATTAAGAAATGTAACGATATGAACACCAAAATTCCATGGCAATTATCTACGCTTATTTGTATGAGTGTGTTAAAAGCCATAGATTATGCCAACAGAATTGCCAGAGATTCTATTACAGGAAATGCTTACGGAATTGTTTACAGAGATATTTCTCCGGGGAATGTTCTTTTATCTTTTGACGGAAATATTAAATTAAGTGATTTCGGTATAGCAAAAACGGCAGATGAGATAAAAGATTCGATTCCCGAAAAAGTTATTACCGGGAAATATCCTTATATGTCTCCCGAACAAATAAAAGGTGTTTCGGACATAGATCACAGAACGGATATTTTTTCTGTAGCTGTTTTGTATTATGAAATGTTAACCGGGCAAAGATTATATCAGGGAACAAACGAAGAAATAAAAGAGCAAGTTTTAAATAAAAAGTTTGATCCTGCGGAATTAAATTTGGATTCCAATGTTCCTGTGGAAATCGGTGATATTATTTCAAGAGCTCTTGAAAAAGACAGAGATGCAAGATATGAAAGAGCTATAGAAATGTACAGGGATATAAGAAGAGTATTAAAAGGTATTGAAACAGATGAACTATCGGTGGAATTGTCTGATTTTATCTTAAAGATGATGAGAGAGGCAATTGCCGGTTCCGAAAAACTTATAGAGAAAGTAAAGACTTTAAATGTTCAGGAAATAGTTCAGGTACCCGGAATAAAAAAAGTCAGTTGTCAGGATTTTATAGTCGGGCAAGTTAAAAACCTTTCCGAGCAGCCTGTTATGCCTTCAGTGCAAAATCAAAATATACCGGAGAGAAATGTTCAGCCGAACACAAATAAAATTGTTGGCGGAGTACCGTTACCTAAATCTCAAAATCAACAAGTGGAGGAAAAAGGTAAAACTGTTTTTGAGGAAGTGGGAGATTGGCTATTTAATAAATTTGATGAAATGAAAAAAAGTTTCATAAGATTGTTTATAGCTATAATATTGGCTCTTTTAATATTTGAATGTTTAGATATATTTTTGTTTCAATTAACCCCTTTAGGTAAAAATATATATTCAAGATTATATCCGCCGGATGTTGTTATAACTACAGTTCCGGCAGGAGCTATTGTCAGTATGAAATCAAAAGAAGGAGATCTTGTTTTAAAAAATGTATCTTCAGCTTCTCCTATACCTGTTAGAAAAGTACTGCCGAAAACATATATAGTAACAGCAATAAAGGAAGGTTTTAAACCTGTTCAAAGAGTTGTTCAAATAGAACAAAGTGATAAAGGTAAAAAAGTAAGAAAAGAAAAAATAGAGATACAATTTGATTTTGTATTAAATGTTGATTCAGATCCGAGAGGTGCAAGTGTTTATATTGATGGTAATAAGTTCGGTATAACACCTTGCAAAGCGCAACTTATGGCCGGTGCGCATACAGTAAAACTCTCATTGGAAGGGTTTGAAGATTTAGGCGCATCGTCTGCAAGTGGCGGACAAGCCGGACAATGCAGTATAGATTTTACCAAGACATCTATAGAGGAAATGTTTATAGGTGTAGATAGAAAATTCTGGAATTGTGAACTTAAAAACATTGATAATGAAAATATTTTTAGTATAAGCGGTGCATTGTTTAAAAAAGTTAAACTTGATTCCGATCCGAAAGGCATGTTGGTTCATGTTCAGGGTGAAGGTCAACCAAGAGGAAATACTCCGTTAAATGCATTATTTAAAGTCGGTAATTATAAAGTTAGATTTTTGGATCCAAGTGCAAAATACGGTGAAGCTTTGAAAGATTTAGAAGTTTCTAAAAATTCAAAAACAGATTTGTTTGTAAAAATGAATAAAATTGTTTCTTTCAGAGTAAAATCAAAAGATAATCCTCATGATACATTTGTAACAAAAGTAACAATATCAAATAAGGATTTAAAAGTTACAAAAGATATTTCTACATCTAAACCTATAAGGGTTCCGTTACCTGTTGAAGTTTATGATGTAACTTTTCATGGTGATAATGAATATAAAACATGTAAATTAACGGGTGTTGATATAAATAACACAAGTGCTGTTGTAGGAGAATTGGAATATCTAAGGGTTTCTTTATCATTAAAAGTAAAGAATAATAAAGGAAAAATTTTACCTAATTCATTTATTTGGCTTAATAAAAAGCTTGTTGGAAAAACAGATAAAGCAGGTTTATATAAAGAAACATTTAAACCGGGTAAATATGAATTTAAAATTGTTTCTAAAGGATATACAGATCAAGTTATTACAATAGATCTTCTTGCCGGTAAGAAAAATGCGATGGATGTTATTATGGTACCGGAACTTCAAGAAGAACAAAATGTTTCAACGGATAATAATTATGTTCCGGAAAGAAATACGAATGATAATGATATAACAGAAAATGCTGTACCGACTCCAAAAGAAGAAAACCCGGTAAAAGAAAATAAAAAACAAACAAAAGAAGAAGATGATGATGTAGCGACAGAAAATCAAGTAGTTGTTTGTTTGAATTGTGGTTATGTAAATACTGCACCTGCAGGTAAAAAACTTAGATTTTGTGTAAATTGTGCAAAACCTTTAAAATAAAAATAAGTATTAAGTATACAATGATATAAGTGAGTGAGGATAATATGATAAAAAAAAGTTTTTTATTATCTAAAATTTGTTTTGTAGTTTTATGTTTAATGTTTTGTTCTTTTATTGTATATGCAGCAGAAGATAGCTTCAACAAAACAATTAATGTTCAAGGAAAATTAACTACGGATTCAGGTCAACCTATAACGGGAACAACTAATGTGACATTGTATATTTATAGTGATAGCAGCGGATCCGGTGGTAACAGTTGGTCAAAAGACGTAACAGCTGATTCCGATGGTATATATAGTGCTGATATTGAAATCGGCGATGTAAGTTTTAAAGAACAAAAATATTTTAAAGTTAAAGCCGGTAATGTTGAGTCTGCAATTACTCCTTTTGCGGCAAGCCCTAATGCTTTTTATGCTTCAACGGCAACATATGCATTGAGTTTGGATCCAAACAACGGGGATAAGTTGGTAAGTGCAAATTTTAGTCCTACAGAACCATATAACATAAATGTATCTACAGCAAGTTATGCAGTCACAGCAAGTTCTATAAGTAAAACAGGAACTTCGGATGGATTGGTTTGGGC
>JAFXOB010000037.1 GCA_017529005.1 Elusimicrobiota bacterium | reverse complement strand
TATTTTCTACATCTATATCTGCTCCATTTCCAGTGAACGTTGTACTTGAAAGCGTTGTTGTTCCTGCATTCTTTATTACAGATTCTCCGGTATTTCCTGTAAATGTTACTGTTGATACTAACAACTCTCCATTTGTTGCTACAGTTAATGCGTTGTTAAATCCTGAATATTCCGTTAAATCTTGTACTGTTAATTTGTGTGTATTTACATCTATTCCTGTTACAGCTTTTGTGCTTGTTAATACACTATTTCCTTCACTTCCTTTTATTACTAAATCGTTTGTTAAATAATTATGTCCATCTATCCATGCTGTTACATAATCTTTACCTGTACTATCTGATTCTACTTCATACGTTGAATTTCCATCATACACTGCTATTGCTAATCCTCCGTATCCGTATGCTACTATATCTAAATATGTTACACCATCCGCATTTCTTGCTATTACTTGATAATTTATATTATTTATAGAATATATGTCCGGACTTGCTGTTGCATTAATGCTATTTCCTGTTGTTATTTGTACTGTATTTTTTGCTTTAACGTTAGCATTGTCTCCTATAAAGCCTATATCCGTTATTGTTGCTTGACTTGTTGCAGCTACTATATTTATTACATTTAATTGATCTGCACTTAACTCATCTATATTTACATCAAGTTTTAAGTTCCAGTTTACATTTTCGGTTATTTTTACTGAACTTACAGTTCCGGTTTCTCCATTCTTAATATCTAATGTTGCTCCAGAACCTATCTCTAATGTTGATGTACTATCTAAATATTCTTCTTTTTCTAACTTAAGTGTTTTTGTTATGCTTACATTGTTTCCGGATACCGATGTACTTATTGTTACTTCGCCTGTATTTATATTCATTATTCCGTTGTCGCCGGTTACTTTGTAACTTATTGTTCCTCCGGTTACATTATATTCACCTTTATTTGCTACTTCTGCTTTCATATTATCCGCATTTGTTTCTAAGCTCTTATTAGCATTTATTGTTACTTTACTTTGCTCTATATTTGCTTCGTTTGTCACTATTCCATCTATTACGGTTTCTCCGGTTCCGCTTATTACGTTTGCATTTGTTCCTGTTCCGTTAAATGTTAATGTTCCTTCATTTCCTATCTTGTCGGTTGTCGTTATATCATTTACATCTGCTTCAAAACTCTTTCCGTTGTTTACTGTTATTGAACTTTGACTTATCGCTTTGCCTGATGTATTTGTTACTGTTCCGTCTATTGTTAAGTTTCCTGCTCCACTTATTACATTTGCATTTGTTCCTGTTCCGTTAAATGTTAATGTTCCTTCATTTCCTATCTTGTCGGTTGTCGTTATATCATTTACATCTGCTTCAAAACTCTTTCCGCTGTTTACTGTTATTGAGCTTTGATTTATCGCTTTGCCTGATGTATTTGTTACTATTCCGTCTATTGTTAAGTTTCCTGCTCCGCTTATTTCATTTGCATTTGTTCCTTCTCCGGTGTATGTTAATGTTCCTTCATTTTCTATCTTATCTGTTGTCGTTATATCATTAACATTTGCTTCAAAACTCTTTCCACTGTTTACTGTTATTGAACTTTGACTTATCGCTTTTCCGGTTGTATTTATTACTGTTCCGTTTATCGTTAAGTTTCCGCTTCCGTTTATTTTATTTGCATTCGTTCCTGTTCCGTTAAATGTTAATAATCCTTCGTTTCCTATCTTATCTGTTGTCGTTATATCATTAACATCTGCTTCAAAGCTCTTTCCGCTGTTTACTGTTATTGAACTTTGACTTATCGCTTTTCCTGATGTATTTGTTACTGTTCCGTCTATCGTTAAGTTTCCTGCTCCACTTATTTCATTTGCATTCGTTCCACCGGTAAATACTAATGTTCCCTCATTGTTTATTATCGTTGGCGCATTTTCATTTATATTGTTTGCATTTGTCGTTAATCCTGCTCCACTTGCTACATTGATTCCTGTTCCTACTCTTATCGCTGCTGCATCATCATTTGTGAACATTCCTGCATTTATATTTATTGTGTTTTGACTTATGTTCTTATTATTAATTAATGCTCCTTCTACATTTAATGTTCCTGCCCCTGTTATTACATTCTCGTTTGTCCCGCCTGTATATATCAATGTTCCGCTATTTGTTATCTCTTCACTTGTCGTTACTGTATCTGCACTTGATGTTAAACTATTTCCTATTGTTATTATTACTTTCTTCTGTGCTACATTTGCACTATTTATCACTTCTCCGTCTATTATTATTTCGCCTCCTAC
>JAFXOB010000036.1 GCA_017529005.1 Elusimicrobiota bacterium | reverse complement strand
ACAAATTATTTATTAAAACAGATACAGGTAATACCGAATTTTCGTTAAGCAAAATGGCTTCGGTAATTCTTGTAAGTGCAAGACCTATACCGTAAGAAGTTTCACCTTTTTTCTCTATTATTTTATAAGCTGAATTTTTTACATTACTAAAAATTTCGTTAAGTATGGCTTTATGATTACAATTTTGTTTTTTGTCGCATAACATACAATGGTTTTCTATATTTACTCCACCGACAGTTGCTTTACTCCATACCGGAAACTCGCTATCACCATGCTCACCTAAAATGTACCCGTGAACACTTCTTGCATCAATGTTACAATGTTTTGCTATTTCGTATCTAAATCTTGCCGAATCAAGCAATGTTCCGGAACCTATAACTTTTGATGCAGGTTTACCGGAAATTTTGTAAGCAGCATAAGTTAAAACATCTACCGGATTAGAAGCTATCAGTAGTATTGCATCCGGAGCATATTTCATAATTTCAGGAATTATAGATTTAAACAAGTTTACATTGTCTTTTAATAAATCTATTCTTGTTTGTCCCGGCTTTTGTTTTTTACCTGCAGTTATTACAACCAAATCTGAACCTTTTATATCTGCATAATCACCCGAATTTATATTTACTGCCGGTGTAAATGGTGCACCATGAGACAAATCTATTGCTTCACCGTCAGCTTTGTCTCTAAAATAATCAACAAGTGTTATTTCTCTTGCACAACCGTTAATCATTAGAGAGTAAGCATATCTTATACCTACATTTCCGCAACCGATAATTGAAACTTTAGGTTTTAACATTAGTAATCTCCTTTATAGTAAATATGCTTAATTATATTATTTTTTGTTGAAAAAATTAAATTTTGATAAAATAAATTCATTATGGGAAATATTAATCAACCAAACTTGGTAAAATTTTTCTTCGGACTTATTTTTAATGAAACGTTCAATATAGAAGAAGTTTATAAAGTATTAGAACAAAAATTTAACAATAAAATAGATATTTATAGTCCTGCTATAGATTTTACCTTTACAACATATTACAACAAAGAAATGGGTGAAAAATTAAAAAGACAGTGGATATCTTTTGAAAAGCTTGTTTTACCTGATGCTTTGGCGGATATGAAAATTGAAACTAATAACATTGAAGATTCTTATGCTAAAGATAAAAACAGAATCGTAAATATTGATCCGGGATATATAACACCTGCAAATGTTATTCTTGCTTCAACAAAAGATTTCAGTCACAGAATATATTTATCTAAAGGTATTTATGCCGAAGTTACTACCATTTACAGAAAAGAAGGGTTCACAAAACTTCCTTGGACATATCCCGACTATTTGTGCCCTACAGCAACGGAATTCATATTAAAAGCAAGACAATGTCTATTGAAAAAGGGTTAAGAATTATGTTTTTTATTTGTTTCTTAACAATTTACATATTGGGTAACGCATACATTGTTTATAGAGTTATGCACGACCTAAAACTTCAAGGTATCGCTCTTACAATATTTATAACATTTTATCTTGCCATAACTTTTTTAAGTGTCTATTCGTTTAAAATATCAAGATTTAATAATCCTACAATGTCAGCAAAAATTTTAACGGAAATAGGATATATTTGGCTTGGAATATTTTCCATATCACTTACATATTTGTTAATATCTCATTTGGCATTTATATTCGGGCATACTCCGAAATTTAGATACAATACAACATTGATTACCGTAATTTTGATAGTTGTATCATCTGTATATTCCATAATTAATACTTGTTGTGATCCGAAAGTCAGAGAATATGAAATAAAAGTTCCGAATTTACCTATGGATAAACTAACGATAGTTCAGTTATCGGATATTCACATAGATGTTACAACAAAATACGATACCATAAAAAAAATTGTTGAAATAACAGACTCATTAAATCCGGATATTATTGCATTTACAGGTGATTTAGCAGATACTGATATAACAAAAACTTATGAAAAGTACGGACTTTTAAACTTTAAATCTAAGTACGGAACTTTCGCCGTCAGCGGTAACCACGAATATTATAGAGGGATAACAAACTACGAAGCGGTTTGTGATAAAATAAATTTTAAACTTTTAAATAACGAAAATGTTTTGGTAGATGATAAATTTTATGTTGCAGGTATTACTGATGATAAAACATCAAAAGCTTTTCATTATAAACCTGCAGACGTAAATAAGGCACTATCGAGTATAGATTTTACTAAACCTGTAATATTTTTGTCTCATCAACCGAACCCGTTTTTTGAAAGTCAAAAATTTCCTATAACAATACAGTTATCAGGACATACCCATGCAGGACAAATACCGCCTTTTGATATTATCGAATACTTTTTATACAAATATTTTTGTGGATTATATAAAGATAACGATTCTTATATTTATGTGACTACGGGTACAAGATGGTGGGGACCACCGATGCGACTTTTTTCTAAATCCGAAATTGTAAAAATAGTTTTAACGAAACAAGGTTAAAATAATATAAAAATATCTTTAATAACCTAAGCGTTGACCATCCATAACTTCCAATGCTTGAATTCTTTTTTCTATCGGCGGATGTGTACTCGATAAATTTGACAAAGCATCAAATAAGCTTACTTTTATTCTTAAAGGGTTTTCTATACACATAGGTGCAACAAGTTCATTGTTATTAAACTGACTATTAAAGGTATCTACTATAGGATAGTTAGCAATCTTTTTAAGTGCGGAAATCAGAGCTTGGGGATTTCTTGTTAAGAGAGCGGATTTTGCATCTGCTTGAAACTCTCTTGTTCTAGATACGGCAAGTCTTATCAATGGCGCTACAACATATCCGTATAAAAAAAATGCCAGTCCTATTAATAATATTATTCCCCCTCCTTTACCACTACTTCTTCTAGAAGATCTTCCACCACTAAGTGATGATCTGATAAGAACATAACCTAAATATGTAAAAAATCCTATTAATAATGTGACTGTAATCATAAGACTTGTGTCTTTGTGAATAATATGTGCAACTTCATGAGCTATAACAGCTTCAAGTTCAGATTTGTCTAATTTTTCTATCAAACCTTTTGTAAGTATTACGGCACAATTGTTTTCGTTGGTTCCTACGGCAAAAGCATTTAATCCGTTTTCTTTTTCCAATATATATAAATTTGGTGTTGGAATACCTGCTGTTATAGATATATTTTCTAAAATTCTTATCGCTTCTTTCCTCATATCTTCTATAATAATATGTGTCAGCTCTTGAGCTATCATTTCTCCAAGTTTAGACGTATCGAATGTTTCTATTAATTCCCTTGTAAGTATTATGGCACAATTTTCTTTAGTTCCTAAAGCAAGAACCTTTAATTCTTTTTCATCTTTTATATATAAATTCGGGGTTGGGATTCCTTCCGTTTTGGATATATTTCCTAAAATATTTCTTATTTCATTTATTTTTGGTGTTGGAATATCATTTGTTATATCTAGATTCTCTAAAATTTTTTTAGTATTATTGGTGTACTTATTTGAAGAAATTGGAACTTTTATGGCATGTACCATATTTAATATCATGTTGCTACCTTGATAAAAAGATATAATCGTCCATATAGTAGACGCAACAATACATATAAGAAAAAATGCCCAATAAAAATTAATAATTTGTACAGCTATAGGATCAGTATTGACTTTTAGTTCTGGATACATTAAAAGGACAACATATAATGCAACAAACAATAATATTAATAAACTTATGGGAAACAAAAATATTAATAAAATAGTTTTTCTTCTATTACTATCAATATAATCGTAAGTTGTAATCATAATAATTTATTAAAATGATACTTTAACAGGTTCTCTTTCTTCTTTGTTTTCCAAATTAAAGAATTGTCCTTTTTCAAATTTGAAGAACCCTGCGATTATGTTGCTGGGAAACATTTCTATTTTTGTATTTAATGCTAAAACATTTGTGTTATAAAATCTTCTGGAAGATTGAATTTTGTTTTCGGTATCTACAAGTTCTCTCTGTAATTCCAAGAAATTTACATTTGCTTTTAAATCAGGATAATTTTCACTTAACGCAAATAATGATTTTAATGTTCCGCTTAAAAAGTTTTCTGATTTAGCCTGCTCTTCTACTGTTTTACTGTTTGTAGACATTGCCATATTTCTTGCTTTTATAACAGCTTCTAATGTAGATTTTTCATGTGCGGCATACCCTTTAACAACCTCAACTAAATTTGGTATTAAATCGTATCTTCTTTTTAATAAAACATCTATATCGCTCCAAGCTTCTTTTACTCTATTTTTTAACAAAATTAACCTATTGTAAGTTGTCCATAAGAAAATAACCATAATAACAATGACTGCACATAAAACAATTAGAATTACATTTGCCATTTTTATTCTCCTTTTATGAGATTTAAATCAAAAATATTATAACATATTTTACCAATTTTTTTTGATATTTTATATAATAATTTTACCTGAAAAATTGGAGTTTTTGTATGAGACAACCACACGGGCAAAATTTTCTTATAGATAAAAATATTGCATATAGAATCGTTGAAAGTGCAGATATACAGAAAACGGATACAGTTATAGAAATTGGTCCCGGAAAAGCAGCTCTTACCGATATTTTAAAAGAGTATACCGACAATTTAATTGCAGTTGATATTGATTCAAATTTGGCACAAGCATTGCAAACAAAATATAAAGATAATAACAATATTACAGTAATAAACAGAGATTTTTTAAAGTTTGATTTACCGACAACAAAATTTAAAATAGTTGCAAATTTACCTTACAATATGGGAACGGCAATAGTTCAAAAATTTTTACCTGACAAAAATTTTGTTTCGGGCGTAATAATGTTACAAAAAGAACTTATTACAAGACTTATCGGCAATTTGGGAACTAAAGATTACGGTTACATTTCATTGTTTAGACAATACTATGCCGATGCAGAATTTTTATTTGATGTTCCTCCCGGATGTTTTAATCCGAAACCGCAAGTAATGTCGGCAGTAGCAAAGTTTATAAACAAGTTTCCGCAAGAACCTAATGAAAGATTGTTTCCGTTAATAAAACATTGTTTTACAATGAGAAGAAAAACTATTTTAAATTGTTTATCAACATTTTTAAAATTAGACAAAAAACAAACAACGGAAATATTAAACAGTGTTAATATTGATGTAATGCTTCGTCCGGATAAGATATCTTTAGAACAATACAAAATATTAGCAGCTAAAATTTTAATGGATATACAAATATGAAAATATTATTGATAAGTGTAAATACTTTTCCTGCTGAGTTTGCATATCCTTTAGGTATGAGTGTTGTTGCAAAAGTATTATCAAATGCTGGTTATGAAGTTAAACAATTTGATTTTTTTGCATCAGGTAAATCTTATGATAAATTTAAAGATACCTTTAGCAATTTTCTTCCGCATATAATTACTATTTCCATAAGAAATTCAATGAAAGAATCTATTGAAATAGCCAAAAATTTTGTAAATATAATACGATTAAAAAATCCACAAATTAAAATTATATTAGGCGGAACAGGTTTTACGGTAAATTCTGATGAATGTTTTAATAAAATAGATGCCGATTATGGTTTTGTAGGACAAGCGGAAGATGGTTTTGTAGAATTTATAGAGAATATAATTAATAATAAACAAAAAGAAAAAATTTTTTATTCTAAAAATGATAATGAACTTTCCGGTGCATTATACGATATAGATTTGTTAAAATTTTATAATAAATATCCATGGGCTATTGGTATTTCAACAAAAAGAGGTTGTAAATATAGATGTCTGTATTGTCAATATAAAATGTTTGATGGAAGAAACATAAAATATAGAAATATTGACAGCGTTATTTCCGATATACAATTTCTAAAAAAACAAAATATTGAAAATATAGCTTTTACGGATTCAATATTTAATGATGATAGTAATAATCATATTAAATTGTTAGATAAAATGCTAAAAAAAGAATTAAATATAAAGTGGTATGCATTTTTAAGGCCAAAATTGCTAAATGACTATTCATTAAATCTTATGAAAAAAACAGGATTATGTGCAGTAAATATTGCTATAGATGCTTCTACAGATGAAACTTTAATTGGTATGCAAAAAGATTTTAGTTGGCAAGATGTGGAACAAACTTTAGAATTATTAAAAAAGTATGATATATATATAAATGCAAATGTTATTTTTGGTGGCCCTAATGAAACAGAGAATACATTAAAAGAAGGTATACAAAATATAAAAAAAATAGAGCATAACGTTAATGAATTTGATATTAAAATTTTTTTAGGAAGAGAACAATATAATCCTACAATATCTACGGAATTAATAGAAGAATATTTAAATAAATCTTTTGGTAAAAAAGATTGGTATTTACCGTTATCAAAAGAAAAAAAATAGCTATTTCTTTTCTAACTTATTGATTCTTTCTTGAAGTTTTCTTTGTTCGTTAAGAACATATTTCATAGCATCTGCAACGGGATCCGGAAGTTTTGCATGTTCTAACTTAGTAATTTCATCTTGAGTATTCCCAACGCTTACTCTTGCGGGAATACCTACTGCTGTAGCATTTGCCGGAACACTGTGAGTTACAACAGAAGCTGCACCTATTCTTGCATTGTCACCTATGGTAATTGCACCCATAACAATAGCATTAGAACCTACAATAATATTGTTACCCAATGTAGGATGTCTTTTGGTTTTTTCTAATGATGTTCCACCTAAAACTACACCTTTATATAACAAAACATCGTTACCTATTTCAGTAGTTTCACCTATAACGATACCCATACCATGATCTATAAAAAATCGTCTTCCTATTTTTGCCCCGGGATGAATTTCTATACCGGTAAAAAACCTTGTTATATGCGATAAAAGTCTTGCTATAAAATAAAATTTATGTTTCCACAAATAATGTGCAAACCTATGCGACCATATAGCATGAAGTCCGGGATAGCAGAATATAACTTCCAACCAAGAACGTGCAGCAGGGTCCTTTTGAAAAACAGTTTTAACATCTTCTTTTAATAATTGAAATTTACTCATAAGCTAATTATACAAAAAAATATCTTCTTTTGTATATTATAAAAATATGTTAAAATATTATTCATGAAATATATTAAAAGTTTTATAATCACTTTTATATTTATTTTCATTTCTTTTGTAAATGCACATGCGTTTTTGTCAAGTGATGATGTCGGTTCAACAACAGCACAATTTTTAAAGTTGGGTATAGGTGCAAAAAGTGCAGGTATGGGAAATGCCGTTACAAGTGTAAACAACGGAACGGATGCTGTTTATTGGAATCCGGCTAATTTAACTTATATCAACAAAAAAGAACTTTCGTTTTCTCATGCTATATGGTTTGAAGATGTAAACTATGAGTGGTTAAGCTTTGTGTTACCGACAACGGAATACGGTGTGTTAGGGTTTGGTTTACAGTATGTTTCTTACGGAAGTATAGATAAAGTTGATAATACAAATACTTCCGACGGTTCTTTTTCTCCGTTAGATATGGCATTATATTTATCTTATGCCAATAGTTATGACCGGTTAAATTTCGGTTTAAACTTAAAGTATATTTATTCTAAAATAGAAGAATCTGCCTCGGCAATAGCATTGGATTTAGGTGCAACTTACAAATTTGATAACGATAAAACTTCTATCGGTGCAGCTCTTACAAATCTCGGAACAAGTATGAAATTCAATAAAGAATCGGAAGATTTGCCGTTGTTGTTTAAGATAGGTGCATCTCATTATTTGCTTGATGAGTGGCTTGTTTCTTTAGATTTGAATTTTCCTAAAGATAACGAATTTTATTTTAATTTCGGAACACAATATTGCTTACAAATTGCAGATGATTTAAGTTTTGCTTTAAGAGCAGGATATGAAGGAAGAAACAAAGATATTCCCGGTTTTAATTGGATAAATCTTGGTTTCGGACTTGAATATTTAGATTTCAAATTTGATTATGCTTTTGTTCCTTACGGTGATATAGGAATGACACATAGATTTTCTTTTGGTATCAAATTCGGTCAACAAGTAGAAAAAGTCGATTTGGCAGAACAAGAAAGACGGTCGCGACAGGAAAAAAATGTTTTGATACAACAAAAACAGGTAACACAAGAACCGCAAGTGGTACCTGAAACGAAAGAAATTGATAAAACGACAGAACAAGTTGATGTACAGTCTCAACAAAAAATGCAGTCACAAACCGAAACAAAAAAAGTTGATACATCAGTACAAAAAGCTGTCACACAAAAACAACAAACTCAACAAACAAATAAAAATAATAAACAGGCACAGGTACAAAAAAAATGATTATAGGTTTAACAGGTTCGTATTGTTCGGGCAAAGATACGGTTGCGGATTATATTGTTAAAAATAACGGATTTACACATTTTTCATTATCGGATGAAATAAGGCTTTTAATGAAAGAACAAGGTATAGAACCTACAAGAGAAAATTTAATAAAGTTCGGAACACAATTAAGACAAGATAACGGTAACGGTGTATTAGCAAAATCCGTTATAAAAAAATTCGAACAAGGCAAAGATTATTGTATTACTTCAATAAGACACAGTGAAGAAGTAAAAACATTTAAAACTATAAAAAATTTTGTTTTAATAAATGTGGATGCTCCTCAACAAATAAGATTTGACAGAATGCAACAAAGAAAAAGACCCGGTGATCCGCAAACTTTGGGAAAATTTATAGAACTTGAACAAAAAGAATCACAAAGTTCAGGTTCAGGTCAACAAGTTGCATTATGTTGCAAAATGGCGGATCTTATTTTTGTTAACGATACAAACGACATAAACTTGCTTTACACAAAAATAGATAATCTGTTGAAAGATTTAAAATCAAAGTATCATGAATAGTGCAGACATTATTGTAATAGGTGCAGGTGCTTCGGGGCTTATTGCCGCTGGTATTGCTGCGCAAAAATATAAAAATGTTTTGTTGCTTGAGAAAAAAACAAGACCTGCAATAAAACTATCCATTACCGGTAAAGGCAGATGCAATGTTACAAATAGTGCAGATATAAAAGAATTTGTTGCCGAGTTCGGTAACAACGGTAAATTCTTGTACAGTGCATTCAGCAAATTTTTTAATACTGATACAATAAACTTTTTTGAAGAGTTAGGTGTTAAATGTCGTTTGGAAAGAGGCGGAAGATATTTTCCCGAAAGTAACGATGCTCATGATATAGTAAATGCTTTAATAAAATTTGTTAAAAATAAAAAAGTAAAAATTCTAACAAATAGCGAAGTATCAAAATTTGTTTGTGAAGATAAAAAAATAAAAAGTGTTTTACTAAAAAGCGGAACACAATATTTTGCAGACAAATTTATTTTAGCTGCAGGCGGAAAATCGTATCCGTTAACAGGCTCAACAGGGGACGGTTATAATTTAGTAAAAAGTTTAGGGCATACCATAATAAAACCTCGACCTGCACTTGTTCCACTTGTATCCGACGACAAAAATTTAAAGCAATTAAATAAATTAAAACTTAAAAATATTGAAATTTCAGTTTTGGCAGATAATAAAGTTATAACAAAATTGTTTGGAGAAATAGAATTTACAATTTTTGGCTTAACAGGTCCGTTAATTCTTACAGTCAGTTCACAAGTGTTTTCTTTATTGGAAGCAAAAAAAACGGTATATATTTCCGTAAATTTAAAACCTGCTCTTGATGATAAACAGTTAGACGATAGACTTATAAAAGAGTTAAACAGTTTTGGTAATATGCCTGTACGAAATATGTTAAAAACTCTTTTACCTGTACAGTTGATAGAATCGTTTATGGATAAAAATAATATAAAGTGGACAGAAGTTTGTTCTGCAATAAATAAAGAAAAAAGAAAAAAAATATTTGATGGTTTAAGAAGTATGAAATTTAAAATTGTTTCCACAAGACCTATTGATGAAGCTATTATAACAAAAGGCGGAATTTCGTTAAAAGAAGTAGAGCAAAGTACAATGAAATCTAAATTGATAGAAAATCTTTATTTTTGCGGGGAAATTTTAGATATAGACGGACCGACAGGGGGATTTAATTTACAGGCAGCATTCTCTACAGGCTATTTAGCCGGACAGTTGGAAGATTAGAAGATTGGAGGATTGGAAGAAAAAAATGAGTCATTTTGAAATTATAATGTTAATATGTTTTGCAAGTGCATGGCCTTTTTCGATTTATAAAAGTTATACATCAAAACAAAATGCAGGTAAAAGTCTTTTGTTTATGTATGTTGTAGAAGCAGGTTATGTTGCCGGTATGTTACACAAATATTATTATAATATGGACGGTGTTTTTTATTTATATTTATTTAATTTCCTGTTAGTGTTAGTGGATATATGTTTATACTACAGAAATTTATTAATTGCAAAACGAGCTAAAAGCATATAAATTAAAATATTAATATTATCAATAAAAAAAGAAGATGAGTTTACTCATCTTCTTTTTTGTTTTTAAAATACTTTCTTTAAAATGCAGGTTTAAATTATGCAGCATAAACAAAGTTTTCTGTTTCTTGTGATATAAAAGTTTTTTTTGCAAAACTTCCTATAGATTTTGTTGAAAAGGCATCAATGCCGCCTGCAATCACACCGCCTGCAAGAGGAACAAATTTTGATAAATTAATAGTAGCTTTTCCTCCATATTTTGATATTAGTTTAAAACCTATAGCTTTATTTATTTTTTTTAGTACTTTAGAAGATATTTTATTAATCATGTTGCATCCGATTTTTTTTGAAATATCTATTCCGGCTTTTTTTAAACGGCTTGAAAGAGAATCTCCTACTAAGCAACAAAGTGCTATTGTTTGAACTTTGTCATTGTTAGGTTTGTATCCGCACAAAATTGCAATTGCCGCTATCATTCTAAGTTGTAAATATAAAACCCACAATATATTTGATGGAATAGCAATCGGTAATGTTACAGCTCCGCCTAAATTAGTTACAAATCCTGCTAAAGCGGACTTTCCGCATTGGTGATTAATCAGAGAAGATATTTGTTTGTTCAAATCGGAACATTTTACTTTATAATCCTGTGCCAATTGATAAGCGGAAGACATTCCCGGAATACCGCCGTTTACTGCTTTGTTATAAATTACATCAAAACTTTTGTCTAAAAAATTGTTTAAAGGTAATTGTATCATTATTTTTCTCCTTTTTATTTTTGATTTAAATATGTTTATTAAATATCTTTTTCTTTATATTTTTTGGATAATATTAAACATCGCCTGAAGAATCATACCATTTCAAAAATTTATCTAATTCTTCATCTTCATCATAATCATTTGTCGGAAATTCAAATCCGGCTTGTGCTATAGCCTCTTCATAAGCATCATCGGGACAAGTATGTATCCAATCTTTCCCGTATTTTTCTTCCATAATTTCTGCTGCTCTTTCTGTGCACCATTCATCAATTTGTATACTCATTTTTTTCCTCCTTTATCTTGTTCATAACTAAATGGAAATTCATATCCTGCCCGTTCTAAAGCTGCATTATATGCATCATCATCCGGACAAGTCTCCATCCAATTCGGTCCATACTCTTCTTCCATAATTTCTGCTGCTCTTTTTGTACACCATTCATCAAAGTTTATATTCACTTTTATTTTCTCCTTTTAATATATTTATTTTAATATTTCTTCCATAGAACGATTATGTACGAGATAGTTTGGTGTTTGCTGAAAAGAGTTCCCGTTGGTCAAAAAATATTGGTTGTTTTTAAATCTAAGATGTTTTTTGTTTTTGTATCTTTTGTTTTTATGGTATGATACTTGATAACTCTTTTTCTTATAAAACTGAACTTTATTGTTACTGTTCACATTATATGTTCTGTTGTCATTGTAAGTATAATTGTTTTGAGTATAATGATAGTTGTGACTGTCTTGAACATATTGTTTTATAACTTTTACTTCTTGCGGCTTAGATTTTCCCTTCAACAAATATCCTATTGCTGCACATGCGAGATAAGGTAATGCTTGAATCATTTTATTCCTCCTTATTTTTTCGTTACAGGCTCTCTTTTAAATTCTCTTTTAGAGATTTAATTTCTTCTGTTATATATTTGCTAAATTCTTCTATAGCTTCATTATTTCTATCTAACAGATTATTTCTTCTATATATTTGTTTTATTGTTTGTGAAGAAAATTGCGACATTTCTTTATTATTCAAATTTTTTATGTCATTCATTATATTGTTTAAACAAGTGGCGGTGTATTCTTTTATATATTTGTTGTAATTATTAAATGTATAACGGATAATATCATTGTTTGAGAAATTCTGAAAATACTTTTTAAAAATATTTTTCTGCTCGGTCAATAAAGCATTGTTTATTTTGTAATATAATGAGACAATATCTTTTTTTCTTCGTTTTATATTGTGTTTTTTTATTATATTTACGATTATATCATCATCATTATTTTTTTCTTTTTCAGATTCAAAAACTGTATCATAAAATTTT
>JAFXOB010000035.1 GCA_017529005.1 Elusimicrobiota bacterium | reverse complement strand
GAATTATTTTTATAATTTCTTCATAGTCTTTGATAGCACCTTGTCTATCTCCTATCTTTTTTTTAGCATCAGCTCTTTTCTCATAAGCTCCATAACTATTAGCATTTATTTCTATGGCTTTATTACAATCTTTTATTGCACCTTCAAAATCAGATATTTTTATTTTGATATCTGCTCTGTCTATATATGCTTTATCATAACCGGGAACAAGTTCAATAACTTTATCCAAATCTTTTTTTGCATCAATCAAATAACCCAAATAATCTTTCTTTAACTTTGCTCTATTATTATAATATTCATAGTTTGTTTGATCTAATTCTACGGCTTTATCATAATCTTTTAATGCTTTTATGAAATCACAACAGGATTTTTCCAGATTTGCTCTATTAAAATAAACTTTTGCATCATTAGGATTATCTTTTATTGAATTTGTATAATTTACTAACTCCTGTTTTTGTGAATCAGAATAAACCGGTTTAGGATATTCAACATTACTTAAATCAACAACATTTTTGCAAGAATAAAAAGAAAAACTAAAAAACAAAATTAAAATCAATGATAAAAAAATTTTTTTCACAAAACACCTCTTTTTTATTTTGATTTTTTTATAAACCCGTTTTTCATCATATCTGCAGTTAATGCTCTGCTTCTTTTTATCATGCTCATTGCCTGATTATAAAATTGATCGTAACTTGCTTTTCTTTGAGCAACTTTTTCTTTTATGGCTTTTACTGCAACTGCTGCTGCAACTTTCGGATAAACTTTCCAATCGTCCATTGTAGGAAGTATCTGTGTAGGTTTTATTTTGTTGTTAGGTATACATGAAGCAAGTTCTACTGCTGCCGTAATACACATATTGTCGGTTATTGTTGTTGCTCTTGCATCAAGAGTTCCTCTAAATACTCCAGGAAAACCTAACGAATTATTTACTTGATTTTCAAAGTCACTTCTGCCCGTTGCAACTACTGCAGCACCTGCTTCTTTGGCTTCCCAAGGCCATATTTCAGGAACAGGATTTGCACATGTAAAAACTATAGGATTTTTTGCCATTTTCTTAATCCATTCTTTCTTTATTACATCCGGTCCCGGTGTAGATAAACATATTAAAACATCTGCATTTTCCATTGCAGTTTCTATTGTTCCTTCAACATTTGAACCGTTGGTATCGCAACACATTGCCCATTTTTCGGGATGAGAATTTTTCAATTCTTTTCTTTTTTTGTTTAATGTTCCTTTCGAATCCACCATTATAATATTTGCAGGATTTGCACCATAAAACATTATAAGTCTTGCGATACAAATATTTGCAGAACCTGCACCAAGCATTGCTATTTTAACTTTAGATATTTTTTTGTTTACAACTTTTAAAGCATTTATTAAACCTGCAAGAGTAACCAAAGCCGTTCCTTGTTGATCGTCATGCCATACGGGAATATGACATTCTTTTCTTAATGTATAAAGTATAGGAAAACATTTCGGTTGAGAAATATCTTCTAAGTTTACTCCACCGAAAGATGGCTGTAAAATTTTAACTGTATTAATTATTTCTTGTTGATCTTTCGTTGCAAGACAAATAGGATATGCATCTACACCACCCAAATATTTATATAATAAAGCTTTACCTTCCATAACAGGCATTGCTGCTTCAGGCCCTATATCACCAAGTCCCAACACTCTTGTTCCATCGCTAATAACTGCAACGGAATTCCATTTATTTGTATGTTCATAAGCAAGTTCCAATTGTTTGTTTATATCTTTACAAACTGCAGCAACTCCCGGGCTATACCAAATTGCAAAATCATTAAAATCTCTTATTCTGCATTTTGGAACAACTTCTATTTTACCTTTATAAAAAGGATGCAATCTTCTTGCATCTTTGGAAGGTTTTTCTGCTAACTTTAAAAGTTTTTTTACATTTGTTTTCATAAGATATTTTCCTTATAAATAAAATTTATTATTATTTTATATATTATACAAAATTTATAACGACAATGTATAACAAATAATTAACAACAAAAAAACGGAAGAAATTTTCTTCCGTTTTTTATATTTACAATTTTATTCACACTTAATTGTTTAGAACTTGAAGGATAGTGAGAAGAAATGGGAACCGTAAGATTCTTCCACCTGCATAGGAAGTTCCAATGCATAATCTATAACTAATTTTGTTTCGTTTGCAAATGCAAATTCATATCCGAAACCTATATTAAAAGCCTCTTCTCTTCCACCAAGTCTTATTGCTAATTTTCTATCCAACACATAACTTTCTACACCGGCTCTTATTGAACTTTCATTATCTCTAAATATTACATCCAATGCTATTGTAAAATAAGGAATCTTAATATAAGGTAACTCATCATTATAATAACTTAAACCAACTACATTTATATTTTTTACTTCATCTTTTTCCATAAATCCTATATCTGCAGGAACTACATATTTACTGGTATAACCTATACCTATACCATTTGAAAACATTGCTAACAATCCTATATCTCCTGTCATAGCACCCTTATAAGTTTCTAAATCTTTTTCATTTTCACCAAACTTTACTTCCTGCATTAAATATTTAACATTTAAACCTGCACTCAATTCTACTATTTCACTATCTAATCTTAATATATCATTCAACAATCTTGCATATCCGATATTAAATGTATCTTCTCTCCTTAATCCCGGTGTTGATATTGATGCCCATGCAAAAGATATTGTTCCATATTTAGAATCTATAGGATGAACAAAACCTGCATAATTTGCACCGATTTCTACTCCTTCCAAGCCGGCAAACAATCTTGAGCCCATCAACGTTACTTCGTTTTGTGCAGTAAATGCAGTTCCTGCAACATTATATAAAGGCGCATTTGCATCATTAGATACTGCCGTAAATGCTCCACCCATACCTAATGCTCTTACACCCCAATAAGTGTCATCAAACGCTGCTTGTACTTTTTGAGCTGTTACTAATACTATGGTTAATAATAATACTGCCAATATCTTTTTCATACTTTCTTACCAAACAAATGCGATGGTTCCACTTATAACATCGCCACCGGATTTTAACTTAATCTGATAAATATATGTTCCACTTTCCGCCCAATCACCATTATTATCTGTTCCTTTTTTACCTTCCCAAATAAAACCATCCGAATTTCCGCTCTTAAGTTCCGCTATTTTTTTACCTTTCAAATTATATATTTTTACAGTATCTCCTTCTTGTAAATACTTAAATTCAAAACCGGGATAAGAATTTCCTACTTTAGCTTTCACAACAATTCTGTTTTCAGGCCTATAACTTGAATTTGATAATATAATACTTTCCAAAACTCTATAATGTCCTAGCTTTGCAGCTGAAAAAGAATACAATTGATCCGGTTTATCTACAGACAAATTAGAATTTGATATAAGATTCCAATCAGTTCCTTCTTGATACTGCATAAAAAACTTATTTGCCTTTGTTTCATTTTTTAAAGGAAGATTTTTTATTTGTATCGGACTAATTAGTTCTGTAATTCCTCCTTCAACATCAACAGCTACATTTGAAATAACATTTTCTCTTGTTTTAGATGAAGCCGAACCTTGATCGATAGATGATTCATCAAGGAAATCCACAACTATATTATGAGTACCGCTATAAGCACCGGCAGGAACATTAACAATTACAGTTCCATTATCACCCTTAGACTGATCTCCTGCAAAAACAGAGATTGTTCCACCTGAATCACCATCAATTTCTTTTTCTATTTTACTTATAACTTTAGCTCTTACAAATGTTGTTGATGATGCACCAGCATCTGCAGGTTCATAAGTAATAAAATCGTCTTGACCGGGTATTTTAAATGTACCTTTTATTCTATAATCAATATATTCATTATCTTTTGTTATATCACCTTTAGTCGTTCCTATGTATAAATCTTTTTTATTTTTTATATTTTTTTCTTCTACCGGAATAACTTCACCATCATCCAATTTATATTCCAAAGTAAGCTCTCCATAAGAAGCTATACCAAAATATGTGAATACTTTTGCATTTAAAATTCCATTTGCTAAAACAGTATCTATTTTAGTATGTAATACTCTGGGATACATATTAGTAAAATCGGCAACAGAACTTATGTTTACCGGAGTATCTTCTGTCGGAGATAACGGTTCAGCTTTGCAAATATCAACAAAAAAAGCCGATACACAAATTGCAAATGCTATTAAAAGTGATTTTTTTATATAAATATTATTCATTTCAATTTTTTTACTATTCGTAACTTAAATTAAGAACTAAATTTGCCTCATATTTTAATGATTTTGCTTTTTTTGTATCACATGCTAAAAACAATTTAGGTTTTCTTTCATAAGTATCGGTAGCATAAGAACTTACAGGTGTATCAAAATATTCATCGGTTGTTACCGAACTATTAGTGTTTTCAAAAGTATGGCAACCTACATTATTTATAACTAACGAATTTACTGAACTATCCGCATTTTTTTGAACAAAAAACCATGGATACCACCATTTCGCACCATCACCTTTTACTGAAACCTTTCCGGCATCATACAAACCTAACAACTCACCTGCTGCATTCTTATTTTCACCTATTTCAAAAGAGTTTTTATTTTGTCCTTCATCATCAGTGTAATTAAATGGCAAAGTAGTCCAACTTATTTTCCAAGCCATAGGTAAAACATTGTCAGGATCACTAGAATTATATAAACCTGCTATATCATTACTTGAATAAATTCTTACAGTCCAGTTATTATTTGTAAATTCTCCATCTATATCCATTTCCAAATACTGATCTGCAGCTCTCCAACCTTGCCCAAAAGTATCTTCCGAAAAAGATACAGGATCCGTTGTTTCTTGATTATCTGAAATATTTTTTCTCACAACTGAAAAACTTGCTGTTCCGCTGCTTTTTACCCAACGGATATTATCGATATCCAAAAAAGGTTCTCCTATAGTGTGAGCCGGTTCACCATCTATCATAGCCATGAATAATACACTTACATTACCAACTCCACTTGGAATATCATAAGAAAATTCTTGCCAAGTTTCATTTAAAGAACTTAACGGTGTAGAAAACCAATTCTCGGTACCATTGGCTAACTTAAAACCAATTTTACATTTTTTTGCATATTCTTTATCTGAACGAGCAGAAAATTTTATTTTTCCACCGGCATAAGCAGACATATCTATACTTGTTTCTGTATCCATATTTGTTACTCGAGTATAACTGCAACCGACATAAGTAGTAGTAAAATCATCTTCTGCCGATCCCCATAAATATCTCATATATTGTTTTCCTTCAGGCGCAGGATCATCTGCAGAATCTATAGTTGTAGCTGACATAATAATTTTATTAGGTGTAATCCAAGTGGCTTTCCACGGATAAAATTTTATACCGTCTGTATCACTGCCGGGAATGGAAACAGTATCCCCATAAATATGTGCACCAATAAAATTATCGGAATAAACACTATATACATTTCTATTATTGTTAGCTGCAAAAACAAAAGAGCTTACACCTAACAGCATAATAAACAATAATGATATAAATTTTTTAAAATTCATAAACTATTCAACAACCTTTTCAATAAATATTTGATCTGTTCCAAATATATCGTTAAGGAACACATCAACAAAATTTCCGCCAAAATACATATATGCAGTTTTACTTTGCTGAACGGATTCCGGGGTCCAAGGATTATATCCTGATTCATCATAAGGATAAAAAGCAATTCCCCCGGTATTTGCACATGCAACTACAGTATATTGTACATTAAAATTAGTATCGTCTTTATCCGTAAAATATCTTGCAACTTTATCACCGGATGTAGTCATTGTTTCAGGATCATAAGTTTTTTGTAAATCAGAACTACTCAACTTTTCTGCGGTAAACATGAAACTTAACGGAACATATCCGTTATAATCTCCACCTTGTGTTTGTTGATTTACCAAACCGCTATAAACTTTAGAGCCATCACCATTTGTTCTTGGTGCCGTTGATGTGTACACAGTACTTTCTTTATTTTTCTGATAGAGATAATAATTTACTTTAGG
>JAFXOB010000034.1 GCA_017529005.1 Elusimicrobiota bacterium | reverse complement strand
TTTTCCTGCTATATATTTAGGTAATAATAAAGAAGCAACCCATGCAGATATAGCTATATTTGCAGCAAATATCTTTAAGAATGAAATACTTAAGAATGGTAATGCTGCACTAACCGCTAAAGGATTAAACATTGCTACAGTAAATGTCGCAGCTACAGCTACAAATGCTATGCGAACTCCCCACTTTAAAAGTTTTTGTTTTGTTGTTGTAATATTGAAATAATCATTACCGCCGAAGAATACTTTTAATGTTTTTGAAAAAATAAGTTTGTAAGATTGTAAGATTTTACCTATAAAACCGTTTTCTTTCAAATATTCGCCGGAAACTTTATCACTTTGAGATAATTTAGCTCTTATTTTCTTAGAAACTTTAGATACAGATTTAAAGTATTTAGCTTTGTCCTCATTAGTAATTTCTTTACCTCTTAAAGTATCTAAGTAGTCTCTAAACTCTTCAACACTCATCCAACCTTCACCGGAGAATATAGCTAATTTTAAAGCTGCATTATCTATATCACCTTTTACACTGTCATCGAGTTGAGCATAAAGGTCAAAATATGTAGGATATAAAGTTGAACCTGTTGATCTCGCCAATAAATTTTTAAAATCTTCTTGTCTTTGTATACTTTCTTTAAACTCTTCTGCTGTATCCAATAATTTACTGAATGCTTTATTTTTTGCCTTTCCGTTTTTAATTTCAAAGAATTTTTCAGGATTTGAAAGTATAATATCAGTTTTATAATCATCGGCTAATTGTGCTATCATTGAATAAATTTCATAATCATCAGCAGAAACAGTTTCAAAGAATTTATAAGTTGGACCTAAATCTCTACCTTTGTAATAATTAACAATATTTGCCCATTCGGCAGGATGATCTTTCTTAAATTGTTTGAGAACAGATTCTATCCTATCAAAATCCATTTCTTTATCGGAAACTTGCTGAACAGTCTTTAACATAAATCTGTTACTATCAGCTCTTAAAGCAGCACTTATTTCCATTGATGCTTTAAGATTTTTACCGCCATCATATTTTTTCGCAAAGGCCTTTCCGATAACATCTATTGCATTAACTCTGCCTTTACTATTCTTTGCCGCTTCAAATTCTTTACTCAATTTTTTATAAATATTCGGCATATTCTTTTTCAATTCTGCAATTGATACATCAAATAAATCCACATCAAAAATTTGTAAATATGTAAATAAGTCTTCTGCCGGAGATTCAAATAAAAGTTCATCAAATGATGTTTGTAATGTTGTTTTTCCTCTAGTTTTAACATCTGCATAATAATCCAAAGATTTAGCAATAATTCTATAGAATGCTACCATTTGAGTTATCTTTTCTTGTGATTGTTTTCTAACATCAGCAGCAGGATTTTGTTCTGCATTCTTCAATATACTTCTTATAGCATAATATGCAGGTGTATAAACAGAAGCTAATTCACCGAAAGATGAAGCATTTTTACTCTTGTTACCAAAATTACCGACTTCTGTTTCAGGAACTGTTCTACCGTTAGCTTTAGCAGACATTGCTACTACACTAGGATTTTGTGCCAACATATTCCAAATTATAAGTTCTTTGATATTTGTAAAATCCATAGCTGCATCTGCGGTATTAGGGAAAGTATATTCATAATTTCCAAAAGCGTCCTTGGTTAATAATGATACTTTTTCATTTTTGGATATTATAGGATCAGCTAAGAATTGGTTAACAAATATTTCAAGAGCTCTTTGTCTTATCTCTTCTGTAATATCTATACCATTAGCATCTATATGTCTCTTTCCTTTCAATTCAGAGAAATATTCAGGCATTATTTTCTTTATTTGTTCAAATTGTTGAGTGAATATTGATTTATCCAAAACATATTTAATAAAGTTACTGAATATTGTATTTTCAGGCATATTTGATACAGTAGCGTTAAATTCTGAAGCATAATTTTTCAAATCTGCCATAGAAACAACACCGCTCTTTATTAAAGCTTTAAGTGCAGAACTTCTCTTTGTAGGTAATAATCTGTCCAAAGCTGTATAAAGTTCTTCATCAGTTACACCATCTTTATTTAATAAGTTAAAGAAATCTTTTTCCAACTTATAACTTATAAGAGTCATTACTTTTTCAAGTTTTGCACCGTTACTTTCTACAGAAGTCAATGTATCCACTTCATCAACTATCTTCTGTAAATCATCAATACTGATAATATTGTTTCTTAACATAAATCCAATTGCAACTATAAATCTATTATCAGCATTTATTTTATACCCGTTAGCTTTTGCAAACTGTGCAAGTTTTCTAGCAAAATCTCTTTCGGATGTAGCTGTTTGTGCAATTTTGGCAATTTCAATTAAATGTTCAATTTCAGGAGCATTTTCTTTAGCTCTGATTCCCGGTTCTATAATATCGCTTAACGACATTTTTCCGGATTTTATTCTCTCTGCATATTCCAAAATTTTCTCTTTACTTGCTTTAGGGAAATATAATGACAATTGAATAGCAATTTGTTCTTCACTCAATGCAGAATCTATTTGATTATTAAATAATTGATAAACAGTAGTAAATTCTTTTTCTGTAGCATTTTTAAATAAAGTCGAATCATAAATAGAATCCTCTATATCTTCATCTATATCTTCTCCCGGAGCTTTACCTTTTTTAGCTTTCTTTTTCCTCTTTTCCGCTCTTTTCTTACTTGCAGAGAAAATACCTTTTAACATTGAACCTATTGTAACAACAGCAACTAAACCACAAGCGATAAATAAAGGATAATTTTGGAATAAATATGTATTCACTGTCGTTTGTATAAATTTATCAGGAGCATGTAAAGATATGCTTTCACTACCGTCTTTATTATATTCCAAAAATCTTATTTTTTTGAAAATTTCCGCATTTATAGGTCCGCTTTCAGGAATATCAATACCATATACACTTCTTACAGCTTGAAGTGTTAAACCATAATAAGAACCTTTATCTCTCAATTGCTCTACAAAATCCAACTCCCTTTGCATTCCTGAAATTCTTTTTTGTACATAAGCATCAGTATCGTATATATTATCTATATCTATTATTTGAGCACCAATATAAACATCCCCATCATATTTGGCTTCCATTATAAACTGATAAAGCATTTCTACTTGTTCATCACTCAAGGTAACACCTTCTTGATAAACAGGCAATGTAACAGGAACCATTTTTCCTTCGGAATTAACATAAACATAAGTTCCTGATATTTGTGCTATCATCTCAGGAGACATATGTTTCCATAATTCGATTATCACATTCATAGTTTGTGCTGCAAGGCTTGGATCTTCAGCCCATACTGAAGGAACCTTTTTAAATCCCAAGAAAGTCCAATCTTCAGGTATTTTGCCTTCCACATAACTTGCAAGAAAAACTTCTCCCGTATTTACATTTTGGAAATACGCTAAAGGATTACCATCTTGATCATAATCTTTGGTATACATTATTGATGATATAAACTGAGCATCACTTGCATCTATAATACCATTCTCAAGTAATTTATTATTCTTACCGGAAAATTTAGATAAATAATTATTGAATAAATCTTTTGCAGGAATATTTAAAGGACCGCCTAAAGTTCCCTTCATAATTTTTACGACATCCTTATATTGTCTTGCAGTAAAGATTTCATATGGTGTACCTACAGGAATAGATTCATCAATTTCTTCTATACCCCAAAGTTTATTCCAAAAATCTTTTATATTGTCCAAAAGTTTCTCAAACCAGTTTCTATTATCAACAGAAACTGTTTTTATTGTATTTAAACAATACATACTTGCAAATTCATTTTCAGTATTAATTTGATTATCTTCAAGTGTCTGAGAATCTATTGAGAAAAATGCATAATCATCACTAATAAATACAACTTGACTTCCATTTCTATCATAACCAACCAAAGTAATAAGACCTGTCTTCGCATTTCTGCTGTATTGCCAAGTTAACATTGATAATGGGAATTTTGTTGTTGAAGAAGGGAGTTGATCTGCATACATTTTAATTAAGAAATCACTATAAACACCCGTTTCATCAGCTAAATTCCAAGCTTCTTCCAATGAAGTAACCAATGAAGGACTTACCAATGGAGCCAAACCTGAAGACAATTCTTGATATTCTATTGTTGCACCATTAGCTAAATTCTGAACAATTTCATATTTACCATTAGGTAAAGGTTTAGCTTCGCATACAACAAAAGAAACAACTTTTCCTTGAGCATCTAAACTTGATAAGGTAAGTAAAACATTATTCTCTTTGTCTACAGCTTGATTTTCGTAAATACCTGATATAGATGCAACGGACACTGTAGCTGTTGAAACTAAATACCCCTCTTCGTTTATAGCCAACCCATGAGATAGTAACCATTGTTGTAAAACAGAATCTGATGCATAATTTTTATTAGGTTTAGTAAAATCATAAACTTTACCGTTAATCTTTATTCTGGGAATAAAGGCTCTGCTTTGAGCAAACAATTGTCCATCAACGATATGACCACTGGCAAGGCTACTTATTTGTTGTTCCGAGGCTGTTCTCATAACATAAGAATATTCACCATATACTCTTGTTAACGGATAATTTATATTATTTCTTGTAAGATAATTTTTTGTAATTACAGAAGAACCTTCTTCTTCAAGAGCAGTATACATACTGTTTTTAGCTTCTTCTTTTATCGGACCATTTGCTTCATTTACAAAGACATACGGCATAAAATATATACCATCTTGCATAAACAACAGATCACCTGTGTTAGTTCTGGTAGAAAGAGTATCTTGTGCAGATGCGGTATACATACCAAAGTTATTTTTATATGTAACTATATGACCGCTTAATTCTATCGTATCTTCAAACAAACCTTTTATATAAACATCGTATTCATTTTCACCCGTTTTCACATATCTTATAGTTACTTCTGCACTTGTACCATCTACAAAAGTAATCTTTCTTGTTTCTTCAAATGTAGCACCAACTTCTTGATTACCTAATGCTTTTTCAAGAGCAACCAAAGAAGCATCTCCATCCATTTTCAATAAATCTTTTACAAAAGAAGAATAATCCGTGCCTATATATTCAAAACCTTTTACACCTATTGCTTCCAACGATCTATCTATTTCAGATTGTAATTTTTCCGGAATATATCTCATCATAAATTCGGATTCATAATCTGTTCCGTTAAAAGTTACAGTCTCTATTATTTCTTCACTTATATTTTGTGAAGCAAGATCCTGCCATTCACCATTATCGTTTCTAGCTACAGGATACCAATTCTTTTGATAAATAATAGTATAAGAACCGTCTTCATTTGTTATTATTCTTTGTACAGTATATTCTATTCTGGCATACTGATTTATTGTATGAGAAACATTGTTTTCATCAACATAAGTAACCGTTTTATATACTACAGGTGTAAAATTAGTATCATTTAATGAAGGTTGAACCTTAAGAAGTTCTGAATTTAATTCTTCAAGAGAAATCTCTCCTCTTTGATATTTTTCAAAAAGTTCGTGAGCTTTTTGAGAAACTATAGTTAAGCTGTCATCAGACAATATTTTTATAAATGTTGCAACATAGTTCCCATAAGCACACTGTTCATTAGCATAAGCTTTTGCCCTTAGATTATACATAAGAACATTTTCTTTATATTCCGCTACTCTGTCTTTATCAAATACAAGAGAACCGTTTGCACCATACAAATTATAACCCAACTCAACAAGAACTTCTTTTGATATTTGGCCTTTATCATTAAATATTTTTATATCACCCTTACCTATTGATGCCAAATAATTTTTAA
This sequence comes from Elusimicrobiota bacterium, assembly GCA_017529005.1. Taxonomy (GTDB): domain Bacteria; phylum Elusimicrobiota; class Endomicrobiia; order Endomicrobiales; family Endomicrobiaceae; genus Ruminimicrobiellum. The sequence continues at coordinate 2,248 of JAFXOB010000034.1, read as the reverse complement.
ATATATCTAAAAATTCTTCATCAACTACCAAATTACCTTTTCCGTCATCTTTTAATAATATTTGTGCTATTACATCTATAGACCCAAATATTTTTTCTGTCATCATTGCTACATATTCATCTGCTTTAGATTCAATAACGTGTCCGGTCTCATCAAAATATTGAGCATATTCAGGTTTTATCTCACCATCTTCATCATATATAAAAGCACTTGGTTTATAATCAAAATCTACTAATGCTAATAATTGTTCCAACGAATATCCGCTATATTTTGCAGTATAAACATTATCTGTAACAATAACATTGTTGATATCAAAAATAAATTTTCCTTTTTCGTTAAACGGATATTCGATATATGTGTTTTCACCTTTACTAATTTCAAAATATAAATTTTTGTCTTCATCGTTTCTAACAAAAACTGTAAAACCTTTACCATGTAATTGCTTTATTGCAGTTTCAATTTGTTTAACTTTCTCTACACTGAAATCAAATACATTATCCTTATTGTAAGGATAAATTTTTACTTCTACACCTTCAACGAATATTTCATAATACAGATTATGATTTCCATCTACTCTCGGTTTTACTTCTAATCCAATAGCATCAGCTAAATAATCTCTTGCATTTGATAATATTTCCAAATCATCTATATTAAATGTAAAATGTCCATCAGAATCAAACGGATACACATCATAAACTGCACCATTTTTGCTAATAGACCAATAAATATTTCTGTCCGAATCAAAATTTTCAGTTACAGTATAATCTTTTGATAAATCTTTTTTAGCTTTTATTATATTTAAAACATCCGATACTATTGTATCTACAAATTTACCTTTAGAATTAAACACATAAACTGTAACAGAAATATCATCTTTTGTTACTGTCCAATATAAATTATTATCAGCATCAACATTTTCCTCTATAGTATAATTATCACCCAATTGAGCCGATAACTCTGCTTTTGCACTTAATATTTTCTTAACATCCGATACTATGGTATTTTTAAACTTACCTGCAGAATCAAACAAATAATATTTTGTAGATACGCCATCTTTAGAAATTATCCAATATATATTATTATCGGCATCAAGTTCAGTCTCTATAGTATATCCTTTTAATCTTGATTTTGCATTTATCATGTTTTCAATATTTTCAACAATATTTGTTTTAATATTACCTACTAAATCATAAGGATATACTGAAAGAGTTATACCATTTTTTGATACTTCCCAATAATCTACGCCCTTATCATCTGTTTTTTCTACTTTTGTAATATTATTTCTATCAAAATATGTCTCTATTTCTGTTGCTGATAATATGTTATCAATATTAAAAGAAAATACGGAATTTTCATTAAAAGGATAAATTATACTTGTAACTTTACCTTTCGTTATTCTGAAAAATAAATTATTATCCGCATCAAAATCTTCAACTACATCAAAGCCTTCAGCCTTTAACTGCTGTACCGCGCTAAATATATTATCAACATTTGATACTATATTTGTCTTAAAGAAACCATCTGCACCGAATAAATAAACTCTCGTTGAATAGTCACCATTTGACACATCCCAATACATAACATTATTTTCATCAATACCTTCTGTTACATCATAATTTTCTAACAACTTTGATTTTGTTTCTATCATGTATTTAACATCAGATAAGATATTATTATTAAATATACCTTTTGAATTAAACAAATAAACATCAACAGAAACACCATTTTTGGTAATCGTCCAATACATTGCATTGTTTTCGTCAATATTTTCTTTTACATCATAATCTTTTAACAATGCAATTTTCAAATCTAAAATTCTTTCTATACTGGGTATAATATTTGTTTTTAAATTACCAACTGAATCATAAGGATAGAAATTAATCGAAACGCCATCTTTAGTTACTTCCCAATATGAATTATTATTGGCATCTTTTCTGTCTGTTTTAGTAATTGAACTTTGTCCCAATAAACTTTCCATTTCTGACATAGAAGCAAAATCACTCACACTAAACACAAATACACCTTCATCATTGAAAGGATATACTGTTGTTGTTTTTCCATCTCTTGTAATTTCAAAAAACATATTATTTTGTGCATCAGTTTTTAATTCTATATCAAATCCCAAATAAACCAAACTTCTAACAGCAGATATAATATTTTCCAAATCAGAATAAGTTTGTCTCTTGTTTTTTACAGAGAAAGTATTAGTGCTACGAGAATTATATTGATAAATAGTAATTGTTCTCGT
>JAFXOB010000003.1 GCA_017529005.1 Elusimicrobiota bacterium | reverse complement strand
CCCCTGTTTTTATAATACTTGCGATACTTATAAAATTGGACAGTGATGGTCCTGTATTCTATAAACATCTCAGAATCGGTTATAATGAAAAAGAATTTTATTGTTATAAATTTAGAAGCATGGTTGAAAATGCTAACAAAAAATTAAACAGTTTAACTCAAAACAGTTTACAACAAAACAAAGCTTTTTTAAAATTAGAAGATGATGTAAGAATAACAAAAATAGGTAAATTTATAAGGAAATACAGTTTGGATGAATTACCACAACTTTTCAATGTATTAAAAGGAGAAATGTCTCTTGTAGGTCCAAGACCAATTGTTAAATGGGAATTAGAGCAAATAAAAAAAATATATCACAATTACAGCTATAAAAAGATGTTTAAAGTTTTACCCGGAATAACAGGATTGTGGCAGGTATCCGGAAGAAGTTTGTTAAGCGATGAAAAAAGGCTTGAACTTGAAATTTTCTATGTTGATAATTGGTCCTTAAATCTTGATATTAAAATTTTATTAAAAACAATTATTGTTGTTATTTTCCACAAAGGTGCTTACTAAAACTTATTTTTTTAAAATTTCAACATCGGTAATATAAATAATTTCACATCCAATAAGTTTTCCCCATCCGGGGCCATCATCTCTTGATAAAGAAGATACCCAAGGTTCCATACCGGATTTTTCCGCTTTAACAAGTTGACCTTTTATTCTTACCAAATCATATTTATTTATTTTCAATAACTTTTTCTTAATATCTTTGTTTGCGGGAATACAATGATTATTTGATATACAAGTTTTTACTTCTTTTTCCATTATTGGCCAATAATCTTTTTTTGTTGTATATATTATAGCTCTTCTTCTATGTTTAAATTTAAATTCTTTTATAACATCGGCTACAGACATTTTTTTCCAAGCAATAGCAATATCTATTGGAGAGATAGAAGATACCGAATCAAAAAAATATCTTTTTGTACTTATAACAATACCTGTTATGGAATAATTTGCCAAAGGAGTAATTAAAAACTTTCCATTTTTGAATGGAACAGGATTTTTTATCTCGGTTTGTATGGGTTCGTTTTTTGCAGGCATACCATTCCAATCAGGCTCTTTTTTATATATAAATCCAAAATATATTATAAGAACCAGCAATAAACATGTTAAAATTAATTGTATATTTGTTTTATTCATTAAAAATTGTCGCAATATTATATAAAATATTGTATATATTAATAAGAATTATAATATAATAATTTAAGTTTGTATACTTGAGGAACAATGAAAACATTTGAATTTAATCTTTCAATGGAAGAATTAGAAAAAAGAACAAATAAAGAATATTTAACTACAAAAAATTTTTTAAAAACCGACTCACCGGAATATGTTGCTCTTAAAGACGGAGATAAACAAGCATTAAAACATCTTGTTAAAGCAGCTTCTGTTATAGAAAAAATAAATATGCAGTTGGACTGCAAATACAATTTGAATTTCAAAACTTTTCTCGAAGAAGAAATAAAAAAAAATAATAAACAAGCCGAACTTACAAAAATTTTATTTGATGCACAAAAAGGTATAAATGCAATAGATTCCATGTCTAATACTATAAACCTTGCAAAAGGAATAAAAGAAACTCCGGGAAAAGGCGTTTATCCCGAAGATTTATCTAAAGAAGAGTTTCATATAATTCTTACAAAAATGATTAAAGACGGCAAAATTAATGAAGTAAAAAACATTTTAACTCAAAGATCCGTAGTTATAAGAGACAAAGATATATTAAAGGGAATTGATTATACAGATTATTTCAAAGAAGATTTTTCCAATATTGCGAAAGAACTTGAACAAGCAAGCAAACTTTCTACAAATGAAGAATTTAACAAATATTTAAAACTTCAAGCTAAAGCATTACAAAGTGCCGATCCTATGCTTGATGCTTATGCAGATAAACAATGGGCAACATTACAAGATACACCATTGGAATTTACAATAACAAGAGAAAATTATGAAGATGAATTAACAGGAACAATTTTTGAAAACAAAGAACTTGCTAACCTTTTAAAAGAAAATAACATTTCCCCTATCCCCAAAGATTTTTTAGGCGGAAGAGTAGGAATAGTTAATAAAGAAGGAACAAAAACTCTTTTAAGAATAAAGGATTTCCTCCCTATACTTGCAAAAAATATGCCTTATAATAACGAATATGTACAAAACATTTCGTGTGAACAAGATACAAAACAAACAATGGTAGATGTCGATATGGTTTATGCATCGGGTGATTGCGGAGCATACAGAGGCGGTATTACTTTGGCCGAAAACCTTCCGAATTCCGATAAGTTATCTTTAACCATCGGTGGCGGTTTAAGAAATGTTTATCACAGACAAATTCGTTTTATCAGCGACAAAGAAAAATTACAAAAAATGCTCGACGAAATTTTAGATAAAAGCCAACACCAATATTATCTTGATGAAGCAGATCACTGGTTTACAATAGGACACGAAAATCTACATTCTTTAGGGCCGAAAGGGAACGAAAAGTTAGGTAAATATTTGAACATTATTGAAGAAAACAAAGCAGATATGGGCTCTTTAGCTTTTGTAGATTTATTAACTGAACTCGGTATGTACACACAAGAACAAAGGAAACAAATTATAGTAACTTTTATTACAGATAATTTTTTAAAATCCAAACCGACATTATCCCAAGCACACAGAGTAAGGACCGTTATGCAAAACAAATATATGTTTGATAATGGCGGATATAAATTAACCGAAGACAATAAAATTTTTGTAAACATAGAAAAAATTGTTCCGATAGCAAAACAAATGTTTGCTGAAATTATAAGAATACAAATAGACGGAAAAATAGAGCAAGCGCAAAAATATATTGAGAAAAACTTTGTGTGGACAACACAAATGGAAGTAATTGCACAAAAGTTACAAAAAGTAAGCAAAACTCTTAACGGAAAACTTGAAACTCCCCTTGCCGATTTTTTACTGGAAAAATAAATTTTCTTTATAAATATACTATCCAGATATAAATTGTACTGATTAGTATTACTATAATTGTTGCAGGACCTGAAATTTTACAGTATCTTGCCCAACTTATAGGATAACCCGATTTTGCTGAAACAGAAGTTCCTACAACGTTTGCACTCGCACCTATAGGTGTTGCACTTCCTCCGATATCTGTTCCTATAGAAAGAGCCCAACTCATTGTAGCTAAAGGTAATCCTGTTGTTACAGCTAAAGATTGTATTACAGGTATCATTGTTGCTGCAAAAGGAATATTATCTATAAAGGCGGATGCTATTGCACTTACCCAAATAATAATTGCAATTAGAATGTATGGATTACCACCTGCCGTTTTTTCAATCAATTGTGCAATAAGTTCAAGAACACCTGTTTGTTCAAGCCCACCGACAACGATAAAAAGACCTATAAAGAAAAGTAAAGTCTTATAATCTACTTTTTTTACTATTTCCATAATATGTTTTCCGCTTGTAATAAGTGTAATAATAGCAATAAAAACACCGATAGTTGCAACACTTAAATGTGTTTTGGCATGAGTTATTAAAAGTATAACCGCACATGCAAAAATTATGCAACTTATAACAAAACCTGTTTTATCGGTAATTGCCGATTCAGGTCTTGGGAAAGTTCTTCTGTCAATGTGTTTACCTGCAACGGAATATTCTTTTCTGCAAATAAAATAAAAATAAACAAGAGTAAACACCAATCCGATTAAAGCTATTAATCCGGTATTACATAAAAAATCCATAAATGTATAACCTAACTTTGAACCTATAATAATATTCGGAGGATCCCCGCACATTGTTGATGAACCACCCAAATTTGCACAGAATATTTCTGCAAGTATCATTGATATAGGATTAAAATCTAAAAGAAAAGATAACTCAACAGTAACCGCCGCTAAAAATAAAATTACGGTTATAGAATCTATAAACATTGAAAGCACAGCAGAAAGTATCATAAAAGCAATAAATATAGGTATTACTTTATATTTAACGGATTTGGCAAGTCTCATACATAACCATCTGAAAAAGCCTACTCTTGCCATACCTTCAACCATTACCATCATTCCTGCAATAAACAAGATTGTTGCCCAATCTATACCTTTGGAACTCAGATGAGCATCTTTAGTATACCAAAAACCTAAAGTAAACAAATCTTTTACATTTAAAGTTTCAATTGTTGCTATAACAGATTGTTCAGTAAAACCAAAACCTATTGCAAAAACTAAAATTAACGTTAAAGCACCACAAACAAGTGTAACCCACTGCCTTTCATACTTTTCAATAATGATAAGTGTAAACATTACAAGAAAAATTATAATTGCAAAAATCTGTGCTAATAACATTTTAAATCCTTTTTTGAGGTATGAACGTATGAAAGTATAGATTTACGGGAAACTACTTTGGATTGTTTAGCTTCATTCGCAATGACGATTCTTCTCATTGCCTTTTCTATATCTCTATTTCTCTTTTTCGCCATTCCTCAAATCTTCGTTTAACGAAAATTTATTGTAAAATTTGTTTCAATATCGCAGAAATTCTTTTACCGTCGGCTGCACCCTTTAAAGCTGCCATTGATGCTTTCATTACAACACCAAAACTTTTATCTTCACAAGAAGCAACAACATCTTTAAGTTTTGCAGTTAATTCTTCGTCCGACATTTCTGCAGGAAGATATCCTTCTATTATTTTAAGTTCTTTCAATTCTTTTTCCGTTAAATCCGTTCTGCCGGCTTTTTCAAAAGTCTCTATAGATTCTTTTCTTTTTTTAGCTTCACTTCTAAGAACTTTTATAACTTCTTCCTCATTAATTTTAATATTTTTCATTTCTCTTATATTTATTTCGTTAAGTATTCCTCTAACAGTATTCAAACTTACCATATCTTTTGCTTTCATATAAGTTTTTAAATCTTCTTTAAGTTTTTCAATTGTTGACATTTTTATAACTCCTTAATTTTAATTTATAACTTGTGCTATTATAACAAATTTAAATAACATAAAAAACAGATTGTATGATAATAAATTATTGAATACTTTGTGAAGGATTTATATCTTTTATAAGAGAAATTATAACACAATTATAAATAAAATTTTCGTTTTTTTCTAAACCTCTTCCTATTGCAGCCATTGTATTTTCTATTTTATACATATCTTTAAGAACAGAAGCCACAAATAATGCATGTTGTTTAGACATTTCAATGTTTTCGCTTTCTTTTAATTCCGTATTTCTGAAACCTTCCAGTATAATAATTGTTTTCGGGTATTTTTTTATTTCCTTTGCAATATCCTGTAATTTATCTACCCAAACTTGAGTATATTGTAAACCTGTAGTGTTTATTTCTTTAGTTAATATTTTTTTATATTTTGAAAGATTTTTGAATTTCTTTCCATCTATTATATTTATTTCGTTTCTTATCAATGCAGTTCTTGAATCCAAAGATAAAACAGGAGGTACAACTACCTCATAATTTGTAACTTTATTTGTTTTTTTTATGTTTTTATATTCAACCGAATCGGCTGCATCACATAATTTATTGAAAGTTACAAACAATATAAATATAAAAATTAAATTTAAAATTTTATTTATTTTACACATTAGTTAAATTATAGTCTATTAGTATTTTTTTATCAATTATCAACACTATAAAAACATATAAAAATTAAATATAATATTTAAACAATGAATATTTTAAAAAATATAAATTCATCTTTTGTTAACTGGCAAATGAAAAAAGGACATACTTTTTTGCTCGGAAAGCCTTATTTTATGGTATTAGACACAATTTCTTTTTGTAATTTGGAATGTGTTTGCTGTCCGACGGGAAGAAAAACAAATACAAGAACTAAAACAATTATGTCGTTAAATAATATTTCCAAAATACTTAATTATTTTGGAAAATATTTAAAAGAAATTGTTCTTTTCAATTGGGGCGAACCTTTATTAAACGAAAATATAACGGATGTAATAAAAGAAATAAAAAAATATGATATATATTTATCATTATCAAGTAATTTAAATGTTGATCTTGACGAACAAAAAGCTAATGAATTAATATCCTCGGGACTTGATCATTTTATTTGTTCAATAGACGGGACATCTCAGGAAACATACGAAAAATACAGAAAAAAAGGTAATTTCGATAAAGCTCTTAATAATTTAAAACTTTTAATTAAAGCAAAAAAGTCTCTAAAATTAAATACACCTTTCATTGAGTGGCAATTTTTGGTTTTCAAACATAACGAACATGAAATACAACAAGCACAAAAACTTGCAAAAGATCTAGGTGTCGATAATCTTGATTTAAGAGCCCCGTGGTGTCCGACAGAAATGGTTTCTACGATTGATAAATATAATAATTATGTAATAAATAATAATAACCAAACATACAAGCCCGTAGATAAATATTGTAATTGGTTATGGAATGCAATCGTAATAAATGCTAACGGTTCAGTTTCTCCTTGTTGCTCTGTAGAAAATGAAAATGAAGATTTCGGTAATATTTTTACAACTTCTTTTTATAAATTGTGGAATAATAAAAATTACAGAGAAGCAAGAAAATTTAATATCACACGAAAAAAGACAAATTTTTCTAACAGATGTACTATATGTAAACATATAGGAACCGTAAATCACAGGTGGAAATAAATGAACAATAATTTAGAACTGAATGTTCCGAAATCATTAAGGCTACACATTGGAATTTTCGGCAGAACAAATGTAGGTAAATCAACTCTTATTAATTATATTTCCGGACAAGATACTTCAATCGTTTCATCTGTTGCAGGAACAACAACGGATTCTGTTTACAAAAGCATGGAACTTTCCCCCTTAGGGCCTGTAACTCTTATAGATACTGCAGGTATTGATGATATTTCAAATTTATCAAAAGAAAGAATTGCACGAACAACAAAAATTTTTGACTTAACCGATGTAGCTATTATCGTTTTAACTCCAAATATTTGGACTGATTACGAACAAAATATTATAAAACAACTTAACGACAAAAAAACTCCATTTTTATTTATTATAAACAATTACAAGAAAGTAAAACTTGAAGCAAAATTTATTAAACAAATTTCGAAATATACATTTATAGAAACGGAATTGTTGCAGGAAAAGAATTACAGAGATAAATTTTTATCGACGTTAAAGCAAAATCTGCTATCCGTAATTCCGGAAGAAGTTTTAAATTTACAACCTTTAACAAACAATATAATAAAACAATTTCAAACCGTAGTTATGGTTGTTCCGATAGATTTAGGCGCACCAAAAGGACGACTTATTTTACCGCAAGTACAAATGATAAGAGCATGTCTTGATATAAATGCAATTGTTATAATTACAAAAGAAACTGAACTCAAACAAGTATTAGATAAATTAAAAACTAAGCCGGATATTGTTATTTGTGACAGCCAAGTTGTAAAAAAAGTATTAGACATTATTCCAAAAGATGTTCTATTTACAACTTTTTCAATAATCTTCTCATCAAATAAATCCGACTTCAAAACTATGCTTGAAGGAATAAAAGCAATAAATAATTTAAAACCGGAAAATAAAATCCTTATAGCAGAAGCATGTTCTCATCATGCAAGCAAAGATGATATCGGAAGAGTAAAAATACCTAAATTATTAAGTAAATATTTAGGATTTGATATAAATTTTGATGTATCTTCAGGAATGGATTATCCTAAGAACATGGAACAATATTCTCTGATTATACATTGCGGCGGTTGTATGATTAATAAAAAACAAATGATATCAAGGTTAAATTATGCAACCGAAAAAAAAGTTCCGATAACAAATTACGGGATGGTAATATCTTTTATTAATAACACTCTCGATAGAGTAACAGAACCTTTTATTAAGAACTTATAGAGAATTAATTATCGTGGTTGAAACTTTTTGTAACAAATCAAAATAGGATTGATTTTCTGTTTTTCCAAAGCCTCTTGCTTCTGTTGAAACACTGTTTATTTGGGTTTTATTATCCGCAACGACTAAATCAGCAATTATACTTGCTTTTGAAATAAACAATACCGTATCTGAACTTTGTAATCTTTTTAGTTCCGTTTTAGCTGTTTCAACAAAATTAAAATTCAAGTCTAAAATATAATCGGATTTATCTTTTACAATAACAAATCCGTTTTGAATTAAAGATGTAGAAAGTATTTTTATAAGCTCATCTTTATTTTTATTTGACGAAATATTTAGAGATATTTTTTTCTTATCACCTAAAAAGTTTAAATCATCACTGACTAATTTAAAAGAATAATTATTAAAAAAATCTTGATCTAAATTAAAAGTAGCCAGTAAATCCAAATCCAGTTTATAATTTGACTTCTTCAAATAAGAAACTTTATTAAAAGAATAATCTATTTTACCGTCTTCATTTGCAGAAACGGTTTCTATAGAAAAACCGTTTAATGATTTTAGAGTAAATACATATTTTGAACAAAGTTCATTTGTCTTATCAAAATAAACAACAATATCAGCTTTTATTCCACTGTGGTTATCCGATATATTAAAAGAATTCTTAAAATTTATATCATCCAAAACATCATTTATTTTTGAAATTATTTCGGATTCCAACGGTTGATTGACACCATAAATATATATTATTTTTAAAGCTTCAAATAATTCGGGTAAAGCTTTCAAATATAAATTTTCATCTATCAATTGATCAGCTTTGGTTACCCTGTTTGCAACGAATTGTTTTAATTGAGCATATTCATTGGCAAGTCTTGCTTTTTCTTCTTCATAATCTTTTTTATTATATTCAACTAAAGCATGAACAATGTAAGAATATTTACCGTTTTCTTCATACTTTTCATAATAAATATCTTTTATTTTAGTATCCAACAATCTTACTTCTCTTGTTTTTGTTTTTGTTCTTTCATCTAAAAAAATACCGGTATCAGAAATAATATGTTGAGTATTTACGGACATTGTCAAATCTAAACTTTGAGTTACTTGGGTTAAAGCATCACTTATTGCAAGTTGTCTTGCCTTATCAAAAACAGATTGAGTTGAAGAACCGGAAAAATATAAATTTTTTTTATCTTCAAAATTTTTGCCTATCCAATCAGGCGTTTTTCTTGAAGATTTTTCAATAAGTTTAGCCTGCAACAAAGAAACATTGCAAGCTAAACCTAAAACTATTAATAAAATTGTTGTAAATCTAAATTTACTCATTTAAAATTTATTGCTAAAAAATTAGAAATAAAATCTTACCCCTGCTTGCGGTAACCAGTCTGCAAATATTCCGGTTTGGCTAAAGCTGGTACCATTGGCACTAACAGAAGTATATCTTATACCCATTTCCGTAAGAACCGACAAACATGGAAGAACATAGTATTCTGCTCCTACACCACCGTTAATCATAACAACCGACATTGAATTTGCTCCAGTTACTTTCGGATCATAACTTCCAAAACCGGCCCCTGCCAACCAATATAGTGTCAATTTATTAACTTTAAAAATGCTGCCTATAACTTTTGCACTAAAAAGAACTGCCGCCTGAGCATCTCCTGTTGTAAAACCTAAAGCAAAATCTGCACCGATAGAGTCACTGAACCAATATCTTGCGGCTACTTGGTCCAAGTTTATATTACCATTACCAAATCGTCCTGCATCAATGCTAATTTTTGAATAACCTATACCGAAATTACCGCTTGAAGAACTGCTTGAACTGCTTGTTGATTTTGACGAACTTCCCGAACTGCTGCTTGTACCGCCTCTTGCAGCAAAAGACATACCTGCACACAACAACAAAGCCATTACTACCACTGACAATTTTTTCATTTACAACTTCCCCCTTTTTTTATTTAACTACTTTTAAATAACTTATAACCCTATAATCCATAAACTATAAACAAAATCGCTTTGCGATTTTTTAAAGTTCTCCTTTAAGCTCCATTTGTTCTATTTCTATTGCTGCTATTTTCCCGTACAAGCTGCCTTGATCTGCCGCTTTTCTATACCATTCAAGTGCTTTATTATAATTTTTCTTTACATATTCTCCTTCATAATACATGTCACCAAGCTTTTCCTGTGCATAAAGTTTTCCATCTTCAGCAGCTATCAAAAACAAATCAAAAGCTCTTTGGTAATTCTTTTTAACAAAAATACCGAAATAATACATTGATGCCAAAACTTCCTGGGCCTTTTTATTACCGCCATCCGCATATTTATTTAATAACTCTACCGCTTTATTAAAATCTCTGTCGGTTCCTTTACCGCCGAACAACATCCAAACTGTTTCAAGTTGTGCATCAATATTCTTATTTTCTGCAGCTTGTGAATAATATTTAAAAGATTCTTTATAATCTTGTGAAACTTTATTATTACCGTCATAATAAATTTTTGCGAGTTTCATTTGTGCATCAACATCATTATTTTCTGCATATTTTTTTAACTTTGATACTTCATCACCGCAACCAAATAAACAAAACATTGAAAACAATACAACAAAAAATTTAATCTTTTTCATAAAGTATCCTTTTATTTTTTTTGTTAAACTTATTCTATAAAATTGTCATATAAATTACAACAAATCACTTGGATCAAGTTCTATATTAATAAATATTTCAAAAGGTAATTTTAATTCCACAGATACTTTTTCCAAAACTTCTTTTAAATATTTCCTGTTACCTTTTAAAATTATCTGCCACCTATATGTTCCATTTAATTTTGAAATATATGATTGAGACGGCCCCAGTATCGATATAGGATAATTTAATTCATTAATCTTTTCCTCTATAAATTTATAAACTTTCTCGGTGAATTCAAATGATTTTTTGTTATCTTTATTTCTAACGGTAATTTTAGCAATATTACAAAACGGAGGATAAGACAAATCTCTTCTGAACTCTATTTCTTGTTCATAAAATTTTTTATAATCATACTGCTGTGCAAACATTAATGCATAATTTTCCGGATGTTTTGTTTGCACCAAAACTTTTCCTTTTATTTCAGCTCTACCGCACCTACCTGCAACTTGTGTAATAAGTTGAAAAGTCCTTTCCGAAGATCTAAAATCCGGCAGATATAACGATGTATCAGCATCTACAACACAAACTAAAGAAACTCTGGGAAAATCAAAACCTTTTGTTACCATTTGTGTCCCTAAAAGTATTGAGTATTCTTCATTTTTTATACCTTCATAAACTTCCGTATAAATTTGTTTTGATGTTGCCGTATCTCTATCCAATCTAAAAACTTTTGTATGAGGAAATAATTTATTTAAATCTTCTTCTACTCTTTGAGTTGCCATTCCTATAATTCTATATTTATCATTACCGCAATTAGGACATTTATGAGGGAACTTTATTTGTTTACCGCAATAGTGACATTCTAAATGTTCCGGATGTTTATGGTATACCATAGCAACGGAACAATCCTGGCATTGTATTACTGTATCACATTTATCACATATTATTGAAGGAGAGAAACCTCTTCTATTTAAAAATATTATTACTTGCTCTCTTCTTGCTAAAGCTCTTTTTATTGCTTGTAACATCGGCTTTGAAAAAACAGAAACAGAAGGTTTTACATTATTTAATGAAATCATTTTTATTGAAGGCATATCTTTTTTATCTATTCTGTAAGGCATTTCAAGTAATTTATACTTGTTTTCCTTAGCAGCATAATATGATTCTATTGAAGGTGTTGCAGATCCAAAAACAACAACAGCATTATTATATTTTGCTCTCCACAATGCAATTTCTTTTGTATCATAAGAAGGTTTATTATTTTGCTTATATGTGTTTTCATGTTCTTCATCTATTATTATTATTCCTAAATTTTTAAATGGTAAAAATATTGCAGATCTTGTACCTACAACTATTTTTATTTCTCCGTTCTGAATAGCATTAAATATCTTATATTTTTGTATTGTCGTTACTCCACTATGCCATAAAGCAACTATATTTCCAAATCGTTTGTTCAATATTGAAATAAATTGAGGAGTTAATGATATTTCCGGTAATAAAAAAATCGCAGATTTATTATTATCTATTGCAGTTTGAATACTTTTTAAATAAACTTCCGTTTTCCCCGAACCGGTAACACCATGTATTAAAAAAGTTTCATTTTTTTTATTCTTTATTGCATTTTCTATTTGTTCTATAGCATTTTTTTGATAATCCGTCATATCAAAATTTGGATTAACAATTTTTATTTTAGATTTTTTTATTTTGGAAGTTCTTTTAGGGACTTTTAACGATATTGGAACTATCGTAGCCAAAGCTTCACCAATAGAACACAAGTATGTATCCGATAACCATTTAGCTAATTCAACTACTTCATCCGTTAAAATTTCAACTTCATCTATAATACTGTTTATAGCTTTCAATTTAATGTTATCACTTTGTTCATAATTCTCAATTACTGATACTATATACCCATCAAGAGTTCTGTTACCGAAAGGAACGGTAACTCTTCTGTATTTAAACTCTTTATCTTTTAATTTATCCGGAATTGTGTAATAAAAAGATTTATTTAGCGGAACGGGTAAAACAACTTCTACAACTTTCATTTTTAACCTTTTCTATTAACCAAAGCCATTACTTTTTTCATATCTTGCCATACGTCTTTTTTTAATTTCGGATTTCTTAACAATGCGGCAGGATGATATGTCGGCATTAATGGTATCCCCATATATTCTGTGAACTTACCTCTTAATGAACTTATAACATCATCAGTCTTTAGTAATGCTCTTGTTGAAGATGCACCCAAGGTTATAATAACCTTTGGAGATATTATTTTTATTTGTTCATCAAGATATGGTTGACATATTTGCATTTCTTCCATTGTAGGAGGTCTATCATTTCCTTTCAATTCCGGATTTTCCGGATTTTTCATAGGATGACATTTTACTATGTTTGCGATATAAACAGTATCTCTTGTAAAGCCCATAGCTTCTATAATTTTTGTTAACAAATCTCCAGCTCTTCCAATAAAAGGTTTTCCTTCATGATCTTCTTGAAATCCGGGTCCTTCACCGATAAACATAATGTCAGCATAAGGATTTCCACTACCACAAACAGCATTTAATCTATATTTACCTAAATCACATTTTTTACATCCGATAATCCGTTCTTTTAAATCGTCCAATTTCTGTTCTGCATTTTTTGTTTGTATATTTTTTATAGGTTCTTGATTTATATTTTTTTTCATTTGTATCGGTCCCTGTTTTGTTAGTTTTTGGTCGTCGTTTTTAATATTTGTATTTAGCTTTGTTATTTCTTTTTGTTCGATTTTTGTTCTCTGCATAGATTTATCTATAACAAGTTCGTCTTCATCCCAATTTTTATACTCTTCTATCGCTGTCCTAACAAGTCTTAACAGTTTTAAATATTCTGATTGATTCATTTATTATCTCTTTTGCTACTTTTTCTTTTGATGTTAATTTTAGTTTTTTTATTTTTCCGTCTTTAAAAATAAGTGTCGGTGCAGAATCTTTTGAAGAAATGGTTTTTGCACCGTTGGCAACTATCATATCCAAGTTTTTTTCTTTTAATTTCGTTTTAGCATAAGATAAAAGATTTTTTGTTTCCAATGCAAAACCTACAACAATTTTTTTACCTTTATGCAAAGCAACATATTTTATAATATCAGGATTTTTTATAAGTTTTAAATTTATTGTATCAAAGCCTATATCTTTCTTTTTTATCTTATTTTTTGCAATTTTAACAGGTCTATAATCGGAAACGGCGGCAGCTCCTATAAAAATATCTGCAAACTTTAAGTTCTTTTTTACTGCCAAAAACATATCTTTGGCACTTATAACATCTACAATTTTACATTTTTTATTATTAGAGATATCAATATCCGACGGACCTTTTACAACTATAACATTACATTTTTGCTTTAAAGCTTCAACAACCAAAGCCTTCCCCATTCTTCCTGAAGAAGCATTTGATATAAACCTAACGGGATCTATATACTCTCTTGTAGGCCCTAAAGTGATAAGTATGGTATTTGCCATTTTATTTTAATTGATTTTTTATTGTTTCCAATATAGTAGCATTGTCTGCAAGGCAACCGTCACCTACAACACCGCAAGCAAGAAGCCCCGGCCTTGCATCAATGATTTCATAACCGTAACTTTTTAAAGTTTCTATATTTTTTTTAACAGCTTGATGATGATACATATTATTATTCATCGCAGGACAAACTATAATTTTTGCCGTAGTTGCTATTGCTGTTGACGTAACTAAATTATCCGCCATACCGTTTGCCAACTTTGAAATAGTATTCGCCGTTGCCGGAACTATTACATAAACATCCGCTTTTTGTGCAAGAGAAACATGTTCTATTTCAAAATAAGAATCATCAAACATATCTACAACAACTTTATTTTTCGATAAAGATTGAAATGTTAACGGTGTGATAAATTTCGTTGCGGCCTCAGTCATCACACAAGTAACATTAGCTTCTAATTTAATAAGATCTCTTACCAAATCACAAACTTTATATATTGCAATACCGGCACAAATGCCCAGAATTATATTTTTGCCTTTCAAATTAGTTTGTTGCATTTTCTTCTTGTTTTGCCTCTTTTGCAGCTTCTCTTTTCTTATTTATTTCTTCTATTTTTTCATAAGTCGCTTCACCGGACAAAACATCTCTAATTGCTTTATCTAATAAATCAGCCTGCGATAATTTTCTGTAATCATCTTCGCTCTTTTTAACCTTTATCCATTCTATAGCAAGCTTTGTAACCTCATATTTCCCTTTTCCGGAATCAAAAAATAATTCTTCCGTTGGCTTTTCTTCTTTTATCATTTAATTTTTCCTCCAAAATATCTTATATTTCTTTTTATTGACAATCTTTCTGCACAAATTATAGATTTAGCATATTCAATACTTTCATCCAATTTATCGTTTAAAATTAAATAATCATATTTTGGTAAATATGTTAATTCCTTTTTTGCATTTTCTAATCTTCTTTTTATAACATCTAAAGAATCCTTATTTCTTTTTATAAGTCTTTCTTTTAATACTTTTAAAGTCGGTGTTGTAACAAATATCATTAATGCTTCTTTATATTGTTTTTTTATTTTAACGGCACCCTGAACATCTATATCAAGTAAAATGTCTTTCCCTTTATTTATAGTTTGTTCCAGAACTTTTTTTGAAGTACCGTACAAATGGTCGTGAACATTTGCCCACTCAACAAACATATTTTTTTTAACCATTTTTTTAAATTCACTGTCATTAACAAAAAAATATTCTCTTCCGTTCTTTTCACCTCTTCTCGGATTTCTTGTAGTTGTCGAAACGGAATATACTATATTTTTATCACTCTCTATTAAAGCATCACAAATACTTGTTTTCCCCGCGCCCGAAGGTGCAGAAACAATAATTATCATACCCTTTTTTTTCATATCTTTGTATTTTATTAAAAAACGAATAAATTGTAAACAATGAAAAGTAAGATTTTAGCTTACAGCCAAAATCTTATTATGAAATAATTTTGTTTCATTAAAAAAAAAGCCGTGTAGAGCTCTCTACACGGCTTTTTTATTATGTATCTTATTACTTCAAATCTGAAGTACAATGCGGACATTTTGTTGCATTTATATTAATTTCAGAAAAACAATGCGGACATTTTTTTGTTGTAGGTGCTGCAGGTGCCGGTGCAGGTTCTTCCTTCATCTTATTAATAACTTTAATTATTGAAAATATAGCAAAAGCTACTATCAAGAAAGAAATGATACTGTTAATAAAGAAACCCAAATTCATTGTTACGGCTCCGGCTGCTTTTGCTGCTTCTAAAGAAGCATAAGGTGCTGCAGTTTCTGCTCCTTCTCTTAATACAACAAACCAATTTGTAAAATCAATATTACCCAACATAAGACTAATAGGAGGCATTATAATATCTGCAACTAAAGAATTAACTATCTTTGTAAATGCAGCTCCTATGATGATACCAACTGCCATATCCATCACATTTCCTCTTGCGATGAACTTTTTAAATTCATTAAAAAAACTTTTCATTTGTTTCTCCTTTTTTAAGTATTTAAATTTATAGTTTTTTAATATACAAAATTAAAACTTTTAAAGCAATTTTGATTTTTTTCTTTTATTTTTCAAAAAAGATAATATCTCTTTTGTGTCTTCACCGAAAAAGCCTTCTCCATAGAAAATTTGTGAAAAACAAGATGGAACTTCTATTTCAACAACAACAATATTTCCATATTTATCAATAACAAAATCCATATTACAAAAAGGAATCCATGGTATAGAAGCTTGAAGTGTCTTCGCTGCTTTCAAAATCTCCGGAAACAAATCTATTTTATAATTCTTAAATGTTATACCGGTATCCGGATGGGAAAAATACTCTTTGTTTTCACTTAAACAAAAAGCCCTATCATATAAAGTGCCATCTTTTTTTATCGGTATCAACAATCCTTTTTTGCTGGTTCTATCATAATCAAAAAAACATTCTCCCATACCGACTTTCAACATAGGTTTTAATACTTTTATTTCATTATTTAAAATAATAGTATTAAGATCTATAGTGTTGCAAGATTTAGAATAAATATCGGAAATACTTTTATGACAACAAATTCTTTCTTGAACTATAAAATCGTAATTATAATATTTTGAAATTATATCCTTTATGTTTGTTTTGGAAAAAATATCAATACCGTTTACAATATTCAGTAATCTACAATTTCTTGAATTTCCGGAAAATTCAATTTGAGTAGGTTTAATAAAAATTTCTCCTATATTAAATATCTCATTATAAAAAGTTTCTTTTGAAATAATCTCGTTATTAGCATCAAAAAATATATTATTTATTGAATAGAAATATCTTTTCGGGACTTTTATATCCGAAAATTCAGCTAAATTATAAAGAAAATTTTTATCTCTTAATATATTGTATTTATTTGATTTTAAGTCTAAAGAATAAATGTATTTAATAAAAACATCATTAGGTATGTATCTTACATCAAATTTACCTGAATATTTCTTAAACAAATTATGCCACTTATATGAAATTTTTTTGCCATAATATTTTTTATAGAATTTATCTATTTCAAGTTTCTCTTCTTTTGTTAATACATTCACTGTATTGATTTGTATACCTACTTTTTTTAAAAGAGCACAAAAACCTCCATACGAAATTTTCTGTTTAATAAAGTTATGTAATATTTTTAATCTGTTAAATAATCTTAAATAAATTCT